>SIAG01000050.1 GCA_009691925.1 Planctomycetaceae bacterium | reverse complement strand
GTTCCAGGGGCCAGCGTTGGTGTTCGTTCCGGTGAGGGTCAGGTCACCGGCACCGAGCTTGAAGAAGTTGCCGACACCAGAGAGGACGTCAGTGAAGGTGCCGCTGGTTGCTTGGTTGAACTTGAGGTTGCCGCTGCTGACGGCAACATTCCCCTGCAGGCTCGTGGTGTCGCCGATGAGCGAACCGGCCGAGATCTGCGTGCCGCCGGAGTAGGTGTTGGCGCCGGTGAGTGTCATGTCGCCAGCACCGAGCTTTGCCAGTAGCCCAGAGCCCGAGATGGTGCCGGAATAGGTGCCGCTGGTGGCGTTATTGAACCCGACGGCCGCGTTGTTGACCACGCTTTGCGGCATGGCTTCGGCTTTGGTGGCGACGAGCCGACCGCTGCTGACGGTGGCGGTGCCGGCGAGGGTGGTGGTGCCCGTGAACGTGATCGTGCCACTGTTGCTCAACAGTATGTCGCCCGAGCCGGAGATATTTGGGGCGTAGGTGCCGGACGTGGTCTGGTCAAACGTCAACTGCGAGTTGTTGACGATATTTTGCTTGAGGTTGTCGGTCGTGCCGCGGACAGCCCCTTCGGAGATCAGGAGCGTGCCGAGGTTGCTGCCGCCCGAGCCGGTGAGCGTGAGCGTGCCGGCGCCGGTTTTCGCGAACGTGCCCGAGCCGAACATTCGCCCGGCCCAGTTCTCGTTAGCCGTGCCGGAGGCGAAAGTGACTCGGGTGTTCGCCCCAGCCCCAAAGGTGCCCGATGTGGCGAGGCTCGCGGCTGAGCCCTCGAGAAGGCCAGCCTGGACGGTGCCGCTGGTGAAGGTGTTGGCCCCGGTGAGCGTCACCGTGCCGGCACCGGCCTTCGTGAACGTGCCGCCGACGCTCGTCAGATCGGAGGCGAGGGTGAGGTTCTCGCCATTGCTGTCGATGGCGTACTTCTGATTGGCGGCGTCGGAGAAGCGAGCGGAGTAATCGGTCGTGTTGTTGCTCGTGGCCTGCAGCGTGCCCCCCTCGAAGCTGATCGTGCCGGTGGTGCCGATGGCATTGGCACTGTTGAGGGAGAGAAAGCCAAAGACGAGCGTCGTGCCGCCGGTGTAGGTGTTGTTGCCACCGAGGAAGAGCGTGCCGCTGCCCGTCTTGACGAGATCGCCCGCACCGCTGAGCGTGCCGTTGTAGGTGGAGATCGGCGACGGACCATTGCTGTTTTGGGCAAACTTGAGCGTGCCGGCGTAGTTGAGATCGCCGACGAGCACGCCCGAGGTGCCGCTGCCGATGGTGCCGGTCGAGGCGACCAGGAAGCGGGTGGCGTTTGCGTTGTCAGAGATGCCGCCGATCTGGAGCGTGCCCCCCTGGTTCAAGGTGAGCGTGCCATTGGCACCGCGCGAAAGCGTGCCGGAGACGACGACGTAGCCGCCGTTGTTGATCGTCACGCTGCCGGTGCCGCTGCCGCCGATCGTCAGGTTCGCAGTGGGGGCACCGCCGATGCCGCTGGCGTTGTTGAGCCAGGTGCCGCTGGTGACCGTGGCCGTGCCGAGAGTGCCAGCCTGGGCTCCGAGGGAGCCAGAGCGGGACGCGATCAAGCCGCCGTCGACCGTGAGCGTGCCGCGGCCTGCGCCACTGCTCGTGCCGCCGAGAGTCAGGAAGGCTCTCATGTCGGCAGTGCCTGACGTGCCGACATTGAGCAGGCCGACGGAGGTGGTGCCGCTGCCGACAGACGTCTGGTTTGCCCTCAAACCGCCGTTGGTGATCGAGACCGTGCCGCTCCCCACCTCGCCGATCCTGAGGTCGGCGAGCGTCCCCACGCTGCCGCCGGTGATCGTGATCAGGCCGCTGCTCGACCCCGAACGGCCGAGATAGATTCCGTTCCCCATGTTGGTGACACCGCTGCCGCCGACGAGGCCGCCGGTGACGTTGAGCGTGCCGGTGCCGCCGCCGGTGCCGCCGAGGGTCAGAAAGGCCGTTGCGTTCAAGGTGCCGCTCGACACGTTGATCGTGCCGACGCCGTTCCCCTGGCCAACGAGCAAATTGTTGCTCGTGACAGAGCCGCCGGCGACGTTGAGCGTGCCGGTGCCGCTTTGGCCGAGCTGGAGGATGCCGGTTTGGGTGCCCGAGACCACGGGGGTGATCAGGAAGCCGCTGTTGGCGTTGATCGTCAGGTTGAGCGGGATGAATCGGGTGCTCGGCGCCGTCCCGGAGAGCTGGAGCGTGCCGGAGTTCATGAGCGTGAGCGTGCCGTTGCCGGAGACGGTATTGCTGATCGTGAGCAGGTTGCCGGCGGACTGATTGAAGAGGAGCGTGCCGTTGTCGACGAGGTTTGCTGCTCCGCCGACGGTGGCGCCGTCGTTGAGCTGCACCGTGTCGGAAACAAGGATCGTGCCGGCGGTGTATTGCGGGCCGCTTTCACCGCTGGCGGTGCCGTAGACCGTGAGGGTGTTGGCGGCGATCGCTGCGCTTCCAGCGAAGGCAAGCGTGGCAGCCGAGAGGATCGCGGCAGCAGCAAGACGAAACTTCAACACGGCAAAACCTCCCGAAGAACAACTGCTCAAAAGCCCTGGCCATCACCATCAGCACGCAACAGCTGCGGTCGGCCTGACCTGCTCCTTGGCAAAGCAGCCGGTTAGGGTAGGGCTTGCCGGGACGATTGCAAGCGTGGGTAGCGGAACCCTTGATCGCCCGCGGCGACGGTGCAAAAAAAGAAGTGGAGAGCCGCCGATTTCGGTTCATTTACCCCCGCATCGCGTCAATGCTCACTTTGTCGCAAGATTCTGTTTGGGCCCTCACGGACCGGTGAAGCGCCCCAGGAAGAGGATCGTGTCGTGGCGGGCGTCGCGGACGAGAAACAGGAAGGGGCGATCGGCGCGAAACTCGACCGGCGGCGGGGGTTGGTGAGCGCTCAACGGGACAGCGATCACCACGGTCGCGGCGGCTGCCTCGGTGCCCTCCTCGTTGACCTCGATGAAGGCCTGATGGAGCACATCCGACACGAGCAGCCGGGGCCCGCCAGCAGCGTCGTCGATCATCCCGGACAAATCGGCCGACCTGTCGAAGACGTCGGTCATCCCCAGGCTCGCGAGCAGGGGATTCGCTCGGAAAGCGTGTTCGATGCGGAATCGGGGCAGATGGACAATCACGTCCCACGATCGCGCCGCATGCCGCCACTCGAGGAGCGATTCGGCGGTGAGCCGGTCTTCGAGAGCTCGCAAGCCGTCTGGCTCCCTGGGGAGGAGCACGACCATCTCGAGATCCTGGCCGCGGTAGGGGAGGGCGAGGAGTTGGAAGCCTTCCTGTTCGGCGTAGTCGAAGTCGCGGTGCTGGGCCATCAGCGGCACGTCGATGGAGCTGCCATCGGCGCGGTGGAAGGGCTCATGCTTCGTCCACTCTGGATCGAACTCGAGGGCCCACTTTCCCTTGAAATAGACGGCGTTGGCGAGCACGAGCTGTGTCGCTTCAGAGAGGGCATTTTCGGGGATGATGTTTTGGATCCGCTGGCGGGTCCGCTCGGCGACCCAGGCGTTGATTCGTAGCCGTTCGGTTTCCAGGCTGGCGGCGAAATCGGCTTCGTTGAACCCAGCGGCGAAGCGGTCGCCGAGGAGAGCGACGAAATCGCTGTTCCAGGCGACTCCCTTCTGGCCCCACAGCCCGGCCGACACAGCGAGCTCGTACGGCTTGGAGCCGGTGCTGTAGAAGCGACTCATGTCTCCGGCGGCTCCGAGACCGTCGCGGTCGGGGAGGTTGAGGACCTTCTCCATCTGCTCCAGCGTCCGCCCCTTGGCACCTGTCGCAGTCATCGCCAGCGCCGCGTGCATGGAGAACGGAGAGAAGACGAGGTTGTCCGCGCCGGCCGCGAGCTTTCGGTGAAGCTCGATCGCAAACCGATTGGAGCCATCGGCAATTTTCTGGATCGGGGGCGACCACTCGAATGGCGGGATGGTCTGCTCCTTGGGCTTGCCACCGCCGCGGCTGTTTTCTCCGGACGAGGCATCGGCGAATGGATCGGCCGACTGGCGAAGGGCATGGCTCGCCGCCAAGGCCAGGGACGTGATCGTCAGGATGACGCCGAGAATCGTGAGTCGCATCGGGAGAACCTCTCCGGGAAAGCGGGGGTGGAGAGAGGCCCGATGCCGCTGCGCGGGCCACTCCCGGAGAACACGCCCGGGGAGCGGGAGCCGTTACGGTCTCACGAGGGGCCGCATGCCCGGATGGGAGGGTAGCCGTCCGCGGCGGACCGGGCCCGGGGGCCTTGGCGATCACCGCCGTCGCCGCGGCCGCTTCCGTCCCCCCCTCGTCGACGAAAAGGAGCCCGAGAAGGCAGGCGAGGGCAGCGCGCATGGAAATCGCTCCCGGGTGAACGTGGGCCACGATGGCCGCGAGTTTATGCTGATAGCGCGTGGAGCGAGGGCCAGGGGCCGGGCTGGGGGATCGGGTTCCCCCGAGAAGCAGAGGAGGGATCCAAGCGTGACTCGATCCATGAGACAATTCATGACTCGATCGATGAGGCGATCCGTCGGCATTATGCTTGCCACGGGGCTGGCGCTCGGACCCAGCGGGCTGTTCTTGAGAGGAGCGTTTGCCGTGGATCCTGCTCCAGCGGCCAAGGGCGCTGCCGAGCCGGCGCCGGAATCGGTCGAAGCGATCGCGAAGCGCGTCCGCGACTCGATCGTCACGATCCGGTTTTCCGGTCGTGGCGGCGGCGATCAGGGGCTCGGCACCGGGTTTGTGATCGCGGCCGACGGGCTCATTGCCACCAATTACCACGTCATCGGCGAGGCCCGGCCGGTGAGCGTGGAGCTCTCCGACGGCAGCCGGCACGACGTGACTGCGATCCATGCCTCCGACCGGGCCGCCGATCTGGCGATCGTGCGGATTGCCAAGCAGGGGCTTTTGCCGCTTTTGCTCGGCGCCGCCGAAACGCTCCTCGATGGCGCGGAGGTGGTGGCCGTCGGCAATCCGCACGGCCTCGAGCGGAGCGTTGTCGCGGGCAGAGTGTCGGGAAAGCGCGAGATCGACGGCCGGTCGATGATCCAGCTGGCCATTCCGATCGAGCCGGGCAACAGCGGCGGGCCGCTCCTCGACCGGCAGGGGAAGGTGCATGGGATCCTCACGATGAAGTCGCTCGTCACGCCGTTTCTTGGCTTCGCCGTCGCCGTCGATCAGCTCCAGCCGCTCATCGACCGGCCCAATCCGATCAGCATCGACCGCTGGCTGACGATCGGCACACTCGACGCCAAGGAATGGACGACCCTCGGCGGCGCCCGCTGGCGGCAGCGCGCCGGGCGGATCGCTGTCGAAGGAACTGGCACCGGCTTCGGCGGCCGATCGCTGTGCCTCGCCGTCGCAGCGCCCCCTCCGCTCCCATATGAGATCGCCGTGTGGGTGAAGCTCGATGACGAAGCAGGCGCCGCCGGGCTCGTGTTCGCTGCCGACGGAGGGGATCGCCACTACGGGTTCTATCCCACCGCCGGCAAGCTCCGGCTGACGCGCTTCGACGGCCCCGATGTTCTCTCCTGGAAGATCCTCGAGGAGGCCGCCAGCCCCGACTATCTCCCTGGGCAGTGGAACCATCTCCGCGTCCGCCGCACTCTCGACGGCTTTACATGTTTCCTCAACGATACGGAGATCTTTCAATCGACCGACAAAGGGCTCGGCGAAGGACGCGTGGGGCTGGCGAAGTTTCGCGATACAAAGGCAGAGTTTCGTGGCTTTGCCGTCGGAGCGGAGCTGCCGCCGGCGCGGCCGCCGGTGGAACAGCTCGAGCGGATCGCCGGCCTCGTCCACGATCTCGGCGCGACCGGCGCGGTGCCTGCCGAGCTTGTCGCCACGCTTGTCACCGAGGGGAGCAGCGGCGACGCGGCGCTGGCCGCGCGGGCCGATGCCCTCGACCGGGAGGCGAAGCGCGTTCGTGAGCTGATGGCGCAGGTGCAGGCGAAGCGGACAGTCGAGGCGCTCGCGAAGGAAGCCGCCGCCGAGCCGATCGACCTCTTTCAAAGCGCCCTCCTCGTCGCCGCCCTCGACAATCCCGATCTCGATCTCGCCGGCTCCAGGCATGATCTCGACCGGCTCGCGGCGGAGGTGGCGGCGGCGCTGCCGGCCGGGGCCGACGATGCTGCCAAGCTCGCCACGCTCAACCGGGTGCTGTTCACCGAGCTCGGCTTCCACGGCAGCCGCGGCGACTACTACAACCGCGCCAATAGCTATGTGAACGAAGTCCTCGATGATCGCGAGGGGATCCCGATCACGCTGGCGCTTGTCTACATGGAGCTGGCCAAGCGCCTCGGGGTGTCGATCGATGGCGTGGGGTTGCCGGGGCATTTTCTGGTTCGCCATGCCCCGGCGGGCGCGGAGCCGCGTTGGATCGACGTCTTCGACGCCGCGGCGATCCTTGATCGCGACGGCGTTGCCAAGCTCTACCGCGATCTCCAGGGTCGCGAGCTGACCGACGATCTCTTGGCGACGGTCGGCCCGAAGACGATCCTCACGCGGATGATCAACAATCTTCTCTCGATCGCCACGCGCGAGGACGACGCCCCGGCGATGCACCGCTACCTTGACGCGATGCTGGCTGTCGATCCCGACGCGGGGCGCGAGCGCGTGATGCGGATGCTCGTCGCCAACCGGCTGGGGCGGAAAGACGCCGCCCGGGCAGACGCCCTGTGGCTCCTCGAGCGGGCCCCGGAAGACATCGACCTCGCCGCCGTCCACCGCTTTCTCGAAGCCCTCGACCAGGGGGGGCGGTAACGGGGCGCGGCTTCGGTGTGCGATCGCGGCAGGCTCGGAGATAAAATGGGCCCGCAAGCCCGGTCCCGACGGTTCGCCGAGGGGGACGCGACGTGCGGAAGAGGTCGTCACGAGCGGAGAGGCGATGGCATGAAAACGATTCGATTGTCCGAACGAGCCGGGGAGGACGGTGTCCTTCACCTCCGCATTCCGGTCGGGTGTCCGGATGCGGAGTTTGATGCCGTCGTTGTCCTCCAGCCGTCGGATTCGCGAGGCGATCGAAGTGCAGGAAGCCATTCGTGGCCTGCAGGGTATTTCGAAGGGGTGGCCGGTTCAATCGATGATGAGACGTTTGACCGGCCTCCGCCCCCGAAAAACATCCTCGACTTTGGGTTGTCTCACGGGGAAATCGTTCCGGGGTGACTTTTTCCCCGGACCGTCTAAACTTGGCTCCGTCAGGAGAGAGTCGCAAGACCGCCGAAGGCTGAACGCTCAGGCAAACGGACTGACGACCGCACTGTTGGAGAGTGATGCTTGGCCTTCGGGCAGGGCATCCACCGAAGGGGCAACCCACGGGCGCCGCCCGCGGCGAATCTCTCAGGTTCCAGGACAACAGGGTTCCCACTAAATCGGCTCATGCGCTGATTCGGACGCCAACCGGAGCCTTGTTATGTCCCGCCCCGCCGCCCCGCGGAAGATGCTCTCCTATCTCGAGAACGCGGCCGAGTTCCACGCCCGCCACATCGGCCCCGACGCTGCCGACGAGCGCCACATGCTCGATAGCGTCGGCGAGGCTTCCTGTGAATCGCTCGTGGCCGGCATCGTGCCGGCGAGCATCGCCCGCCGGCGCCCGATTGACATCCCCGCCGCCATCCCCGAAGCAGCGGCGCTCGAGGAACTGCGAGGGATTGCCGCGCGAAACAAGATCCTCAAGAGCTTCATCGGCCAGGGCTATCACGGCACCCATACCCCAGGCGTGATCCTTCGCAACATTCTCGAAAACCCCGCGTGGTACACCGCCTACACCCCCTACCAGGCCGAGATCAGCCAGGGGCGGATGGAGGCGCTGGTCAACTTCCAGACCATGGTCTGCGAGCTTGCCGGGATGCCGATCGCCAATGCCTCGCTCCTCGACGAGGCCACCGCCGCCGCCGAGGCGATGACCCTCGCCCGCCGCTCGGCGGCAAGCAAGAGCCCGGTGTTCCTCGTCGATGCTCGTCTCCACCCGCAGTCGATCGAGGTCGTGCAAACCCGCGCGGCGCCACTCGGCATTGAGGTGGTCGTCGGTGACGTTGTAGCGCTCGTCGACAGCCGCGAGGCCTTCTTCGGAGCGCTCGTGCAATATCCGGCCACCGATGGCTCGATTGGCGATTTCCGCGGCCTGGCTGAAAAGATCCATGCCAAGCACGCGCTGCTGTGCGTGGCGGCCGACATCCTCGCCCTCACTCTCCTTGCGCCACCGGGGGAATGGGGGGCCGACATTGTCTTCGGGTCGACGCAGCGCTTCGGGATGCCGATGGGCTGCGGCGGGCCCCACGCCGCCTTCTTTACCTGCCGCGATGCCCTCAAGCGATCGATGCCGGGGCGGCTTGTCGGCGTCAGTATCGATGCCCATGGCCATCCCGCCTACCGGCTCGCCCTCCAGACGCGCGAGCAGCACATCCGCCGCGAAAAGGCCACCTCCAACATCTGCACCGCGCAGGTTCTGCCTGCCGTGGTGGCGAGCATGTATGCGGTTTATCACGGGCCCGATGGCCTCGTGCGGATCGCCGAGCGCGTGGCCGCGTACACGGCGATCCTCGCCGCCGGCCTCACCAATCTCGGCGTGGCTGTCCGTCGCCAGGGTGCCTTCGACACGCTGGCGCTGGAGACGGGGGAGCGGACGGCAGACTATGCCGCGCGGGCTCGGGCCGCCGGGATGAACCTCCGCACGCTCGACCCCCACACCCTGTCTGTCAGCCTCGACGAGACGACGTCGCGCGACGATCTGGTCGCTCTCTGGAAGGTGTTTTCAAGCGACGGGCAGACGCTCCCCGAGATCAGTGCCTTCGAGGGGGGAATCGAGACGCTCGTCCCCGTAGCGCTTGAGCGCACGAGCCCGTTCCTCACCCATCCGGTGTTCCACTCGCATCACGCCGAGACGGCGATGCTCCGCTACATCCGGAGTTTGAGCGACAAGGATCTGGCCCTCGACCGGAGCATGATCCCGCTGGGCAGCTGCACGATGAAACTCAATGCCACAAGCGAGATGATCCCGATCACCTGGCCCGGCTTCGCCCACATCCATCCCTTCGCACCGGCCGACCAGCTCGAAGGCTTTTTCTTCCTCGACCGGCAACTGCGGCAGTGGCTTTGCGAAGCGACCGGCTACGCCGGCATCTCCCTCCAGCCGAATGCCGGCAGCCAGGGGGAATATGCGGGGCTGTTGGTCATCCAGGCCTGGCAGCGGTCCCGTGGCCAGGGGCACCGGACGATCTGCCTCATCCCCTCCTCGGCCCATGGCACCAATCCGGCCAGCGCCCAGATGGCGGGGATGGAGGTGGTGGTGATCGGCTGCGACGCCCATGGCAATGTCGACATGGTCGAGCTGCGGACCAAGTGTGAGCAGTATTCCGACCGGCTGTCGGCGGTGATGATCACCTACCCGAGCACACATGGCGTGTTTGAGACCGAAGTCGGGGAGCTGTGCCGGCTCGTTCACGCCCATGGCGGGCGCGTGTACATCGACGGCGCCAACATGAACGCGCTGGTCGGCACGGTTTCGCCGGGGGAGTTTGGCGGTGACGTCAGCCACCTCAATCTCCACAAGACGTTTTGCATTCCGCACGGCGGCGGTGGGCCGGGGGTGGGGCCGGTGTGCGTTGTCGAAGATCTCATCCCCTTCCTTCCCGGGCATGCCACCGGGGGGCTGCCGACCGGGGCGGTCGGCGCTGTCTCCGCGGCGCCACTGGGCAATGCCGCCGTTCTTCCGATCAGCTGGATGTATTGCCGGATGATGGGAGGGGACGGCCTGCAGCGCGCGACCGAGCGGGCGATCCTCGCCGCCAATTACGTCAGCATCCGCTTGCGGGACCATTTCCCCACGCTCTATGCAAGCGCCAATGGCCGGGTGGCCCACGAGTGCATCCTCGATCTGCGGCCGCTCAAAGACTCCAGCGGCGTCACGGCCGAGGATGTCGCCAAGCGGCTCGTCGACTACGGCTTCCATGCCCCCACGCTCAGCTTCCCGGTGCCGGGCACGCTCATGATCGAGCCGACGGAAAGCGAGCCGCTGGCCGAGCTCGACCGCTTCATCGAGGCGATGATTGCGATCCGCGGTGAGATCGGGAAGATCGAGGCGGGGGAGTGGTCCCAAGACGACAACCCGCTCAAGGCCGCGCCGCACACTGCCGCGACGGTCGTGGCCACCGATTGGGAGCATTCCTATTCGCGCGAGACGGCCGCCTTTCCGGTGCCGGCGCTGAAGCGGGCGAAGTACTGGCCGCCGGTGGGGCGCGTCGACAACGTCCACGGCGACCGCAACCTGTTTTGCAGCTGCGTGCCGGTGTCAGCGTGGGCGGAAACGCCGACGGGGTCGTGAACAAAGCTTTCCGCGGCGCCCCAGCGGGAAGAACTATTTCCCGGCGGTGACGTCGAAACGGACCTCGACAGGGTCGGCAATCTTGTCCTTGCCGTAGGTCATGCCGAAGTCGCGGCGGTCGAGGATGGCCCGGCCGCGGAGGCGGAGCGTCTTGCCGGCGTCGAGGGTGGCATCGACCGAGACCGGCTTCGTGACGCCGAGGAACGTCAGCTTCCCCTCGATCCGAGTTCCGTCGTCGGTGGTCACGACCGACGTGCTCTTGAATCGGGCCCTGGGGTGCTTCTTGACGTTGAGAAGGTCGGCTCCCTTGAGGTGCCAGGTGAGGAGAAAATTATCGGACCAGACCGAGCCACAGTCGATCTCGACGTCGACCTGCGGCTCGGCGCCGTCGGCGATCACGACCGAGCCGCTGACTCGCTTGAAGCCGCCGTCGTGCTTCCCCCCCGGCTTCGTGCCGGTGAACTCGATCTTCGTGTTGGCCTCGGTGAGACGGTAGCGGGCCTCCTCGGCTCGGGAGAGATTCCCGAGCAGACAGGCAACGACGACAGCGCCGACGATTCGATTGAGCAGCATGGAAACTCCATTATTCATGCGTTGGTCTGGGCAAATCTCATAGCGAGCGGGCTTTGTGCTTCACGGCGGCGACGGGCTTTTCTGCGGGCTGCCGTAGCTTCACGAGGAGGCGATTGAGCTCGGTGAGCTCGTCCGCCGACAGATGCTCCATCTGGGCGCGGTGAAGGGCGAGGATCGGCTCGTCGAGCCGGGCGAGGAGGGTGAGGCCGGCGGCAGTAACATGGACGAGGACGAGGCGGCGATCGGCCTCCGTGCGCTCGCGCCGCACCAGCCCCGCTGCCTCGAGGCGATCGACAAGGCGGGTGATGTCGGGCGTCTGTGTCACCATCTCGGCGACGATTCTTTGGCACGGCAGCCCCGTGTCGCGATGGCCGCGGAGGATCCGCAGGACGTTGAATTGCTGGGCGGAGAGACCGTAACGCTCGAACAGGGCGTGCCCCTCCCGGGAGAGGACGTCGGCAGTCCGGAGGAGGTTCAAGGCGACCTCCTGCTCGCGGCAGGCAAACGGCTGCTTCTTCCCGAGCTCTTTCTGCAGGGCCGACTTCGCCACGTTCGAAACGCCTCCGGTGGGGTGGAGGCGGAAGTCTACGTGGCAACGATATCTGTTGCAACAGAGATATGGCGGGCGGGAAAACAAACCCGGGTTGCCAGTGGGCCCGGAATGAATGGCCGGCACCTTGGCCGCCGGGGGTTCTCCTGCCCGCGCTACGCGAGCGGATTCCAGACCTTCTCGAAGCCGAAGCTGCGGAAGTCGCGGATGTTGGCCGTGGCGAAGGAGCGGACGCCTGCGTGCCGGAGTCAGCGTGTGCCGAAATCCCGGCTGGCTCGTGAACGAGGGCGGTTGATCGGGGAATCGGGCACCGGGCGGTGGCGTGGTCGCGCCTCTGGGCGGCAGCGGTCGGCGTCGGCGAGGATCTGCCGGGCCTCGTTGGCGATCTCCTGGTTCTCGGTCGCCACGGCAAGGCAGAGTCGGTACCAGCCACCCAAATTTGGTGGTTTGTGGTGGTGCCCAGGCGACGTCAGTCAATCTCGTCTCCAATGGTGGCTTTGAGCAGACGAGCAGCGGCGCCGACAAAATGACCTACCTGAGTACGACTCTGACGGGGTGGACACTGGCCGTCCTCGATCAGAATAACACTCAGTGGGGTTTCGCTGGCACCTATAGTTTCGTGATGACGAGTCCGACTGCGACGGTCATTGCACCGATCGGCGGTGACTTTTCCATGGTGGCCGGGACCGGCAGCCCCGACGGCGGCAATCTGTTCGCGGCCACCTCCCAGAGTGGCGTTGAGGGTCTGCAGCAGCTCTCCCAGACGATCAACGGTTTGACTGCTGGGAACGAGTACACCCTCTCGTTTTACGAGGGGCTGGGACAGCGGACGGGGTACACCGGAGCGACGAGCGGCTTCTGGGATGTGACTTTTGGCAGCGGAATCTACACCTCGCCGACCGTCAACAACCCCTCCGGTGGGTTTACCGGCTGGACGCAGCGATCGACGACGTTCACGGCGAGCTCCGCGAGCCAGCTGCTGATGTTCGTCTTCACTGGCTCTCCCTTGACGGGTTTTCCCGTGGGCGTCCTCGACGGCATCTGGCTGGGAGAAGGGTCGCTTCCGCCTCCTCCTGCTCCGGTTCCGGAGATCGATCCGGCGTCGTTCGGTAGCGCTTTGGCGCTCGTGGTCGGGGCGCTTGGCATCCTCGAGCGGCGGGCCCGGAAGCTGCTTGTGGCTGCGGTCGCCTGATCCGGCGACGGCGTTCTTGTTGAAGACGATGCACCCGGGCCGGGCATCTCACGATGCCCGGCCCGGCTTTTCCTGCTGGGGCCTCGAGGCTCCCAGCCAGCCAATGGGGTCAGCTTGGATGGCGGGCGCTTATCGCTCTTCGCCAGATTTGGTGGCTGGCAGAGTTGTTTCCTTTTCGCCCCTCAATCTTGCGACCAGTAGAGCATGGCTCTAGCATGGATCCATGCAAAAGATTCAGGTTCTTTTCCCCGATCCGGTCATGGAGCGGCTCCGGGCGGTGGCCTTGGCGCAAGATCGCCCGGTGAGCGAACTGGTTCGCCGTGCGGTCGACCGGATGCTCGAGCAATGTCCGGTGTTGCCGCCATCGAAGCCGGCCCGGTTCCCTACCTTCCACGGCGGCGACATGCTCGTGGCCCCCGACCGGCTCCGCGAAGTGCTTCACGAACCCCAGGGCGACGATACGCCTGCGGGCGAGCGTGATGGCGCTGGGGAGTGATCGCCATGAAGAGCCTCGATACGAACATCCTCCTCTATGCAGCCAACGAGGATTGTTCCGAGCATCCGGCCGCGCTTCTGCTTCTCGACGAGGCCCTTGCCTCTCCCCACGACTGGATCCTTGCCGATCAGGTGCTCTTCGAAATGTATGTCGGCCTGCGGCATCCGCGGGTATTTGCGAGGCCGTTGTCGGCCGGCGCGGCGCTTGAGCGCGTGGCCTTTCTCCGCGAGAAGTCAGGATTCTCGTTCTGCTGCCACCAGCTTCCGGCCTGGCCGGCGATCCGCGCGGGCCTCGCCCTCCCCTCCTTCCCGCGGCGGCGGACGTATGATCACGTCCTCGCCGTCACGCTCAAAAGCCACGGGGTGACCGAGTTCTACACCCGCAACGAGGCCGACTTCCGCACCGCCGGCTTCGCTGACGTCATCAATCCGATCGATTGATCCGATCGATTGATCGACCTCACCCGCGATTGCGATAGAGCGCGTATAGCGGTGCTTTCCCGGGAGATTGGGGAGAAGTGCCGAGCGGATGAAGACCGATGCTTGCGCACTCCGACCAAAGTGCCTGGCGAGCAGATCGACGATCGCGGCGTGCAGGGCTCCAATCGGCGACCTATCGATGATCTCCCCATCGATCAGTTCCACCCGGTCTGCGGGCCCGAGGATGCCCGTCTCGCCCATCCGATGAAACGCCTCAACGGAAATCAGATGGCGGGCCGGAGCGGCAAGCGGAATCGTGACCATGGTGAAGGCACTCTCAACGGAAAGAGCACGGCAACGTCCTGCAGAAGTATCCAGGCGAACACCCAAGCGTCAATTTTTCGGGAATTGCCCACGGGCGGGGAACATGTCTCAGCGGCGCTCGTGATGCTCTCTTCGCAAGGCTTCGAGTCGCCGCCGCAGCGGTGCCCAATACTGGCGGTCAGCCTCCCGCTCCCGATCCTCCTCCTCGCGGAGGAGCCGGGCCAGCGCCGCTGTGTCGCCAGTCAGGGCGGTCAGGAGCAGGGGCCGCTGCTCGGCGAGGCGACGGCAGCTGGCAGGGTCCTCGCGGGCGACCTGCGTCAAGTACGCGGGCGTCCGCAATTCCCGGAGCCAGAAATCGATCACTGCATCCGACGCGGGGCGACTGGTTTGGGTCCAGTGGGCCTCCACGAGCCGGGTGATCATTGGCCAGTCTTTGTCGCGTTGCGTCTTCTTCGCTGTCACCAGATCGGGGAGGGAGAGCACTTCGATCGACTGCTCTCCGGTGTCAATCGTCGTCCGACGGAGCCACAGCGGCTCGAAGTCGGGCAGGCCGCGAATCCGGCTCATCACGTCGAGCCGCATCCCCTCGACACCCGCCGCCCGGCAACGGAAATGGATGGCGAGGCCCTCGTCGAGAAACCGCTGCTCGAAGGGGGGCACCGCGATCGGATGGGCGTCGAGATCGAACACCGCCGCACGGAGGCGGTCGAGATTGGCGGCATCGGAAACGATGACGAGATCGGTGTCGCGGCTAAACTCCGCCCCGCCGTACAACACGCAGGCCTGGCCGCCCATCAAGAGCGCCCGCACGCCATTCCGCTGGATCGAAGAAAGGACTTTGAGAATCGGGCTCGGGGTCAAGCGAACCTCCCAGCTTCAAGTAGGTCTCCCACAGCTTGCTGCTTTCTTCGAGCCGTTGCAGCGGCGTGAGCGCATACCAAGCCGCCCACTCCCCGTCGTCGAAACGGGTGTCATTGGTCACCGATGGTGAGTCGCTGTTGGTCGCCAGGCGCATGTCGAAGATTCCAGCTTGCAAACGAGCAACGGAGCCGGGAGAAGGTATCGTCCAGCGAATGGGGGCGGAATGGGTGGCGGGCGTTTATCGCTCTTCGCCAGATTTGGTGGCTGGCTCGAATGGCACGAAGATAGCCGCAAGTCCCTTTGTGGCAACCGCATCACACGCCAGCACATCAATGCTAGCGCTGCAGGCTGGCGGCCGTGCCAGCCGACTCAGCGCAAACAAGAAGACCCCAGGGCGAGAATGGAGTTGTTGAAGCC
>SIAG01000049.1 GCA_009691925.1 Planctomycetaceae bacterium | reverse complement strand
GCATGGACCGAGTCGAACATCCGGTTGAGCGCCTCGACCCTGACAAGCGGAGCGGGCGGCAGCGGCGGCGGGGTGGAGGCCTCGGCGAGGGACATGGTCAGCGGCCCTCCGTGCGAACGACCGGCCCGACGAACCAGGCGTCGTCTTTGGTCCACCGGATCGCATCGAGGGTGGCAATGGCCACTTTCCGCGGTGCGGCGGCTTCGGCCCAGGCGTAGCCTCGGGTATTTGCGAGGCGGGCGAAGGCCCGGGTGAGCGGTGGGGAGGCCCCGCTCAAAAACGCACTCCAATCGGGACCCTCCCCTTCGCCGGCCGGCTCGAGGCGGCGCCGTTCCCCGGCGTCGAGGGGCCCGGTCTTCCACCACTTCCCGTCGTCGTCGAGGAAAAACAGCCGCGCCAGCGGAACATCGAGGCTCGAGAGCACTTCCGGGGCATCGGAGGGCCCGAGCAGCTCGATCCGCCCCCGCCCCGGTCGCACCGCCTGGAGCGTGAACGCCTGATCGGAGCGGCTCGAAAACCAGTCCCCCGTCCGGCGCTCGTCGTTGACCTCGACAAACGACCCCGCCGAGCGCGACATGCCGGTGGTGGACATGGCGAACGAATCGGTCGGCTGGGGACACATCCAGGAGGGCTCACGGATCGGAAAGGAGCGGCCGACGAGAATCCCCGTCCGGCTGAACTGCTCCTGGAGGACGGCCATCGAGTTGCGATCGGGATCGAGGACGACGAGCGTCCGCCGCGCTCCCGCGCCGCCGACGCCGTCGCGGAGGAACATCAGCCCGAGCAGGAGCGCCGTAGCGACCAGCGAGATCACCGGCGTGGTCCAGAAGATCCGCGACGGCCGGCCACGCCCCGCAAAGAGCATGATGTTGAGCGGGCCGGCGATCGTCGCCAGGAGGGCGAGAAAAACGAGAATCGCCGCGACTGGCAAGTCGCGCTCGGCAAAGCCGGCGCTGCGCCCCAGGCCGTCGCCGTACCACGGCGTGTCGATCGAGCCTGCGGGGCGCTCGATGGCCCCGGCGAACTCGTAAGCCAGCGGATCATCGGCGGAGGGGGCAGGAATGGCGCTGTCGGCCAGCGGAATGATCTCACCAGCCCCGACGCGCCGGCGGCCGTCGGCTTGGCGGGCCGGCAGGCCGAGCCGGTCGAGCCGCTCCCCATCGGTGTCGGCGGCGATGAGAATTGTATGCCCGCCAAGCGCGATCCATTCGAGCATCGCCCGCCGCGCGGGGGCCGGCATCGCCGTCCAATCGTCGTCGGTGAGGACGAACTCCCGCAGCGACGACCACCCTCGCCAATCTTCAGGCGCCGTGGCGGGGTCGACCTCCGACTGGATTGTGAGCCCGGGCCAGCGGCCCTGGCGCGCTTCGAAGAGCCGCGTTGCCGCTGCGGGGGTGAGCACCCCCCGATGGGTGAGCGCCGCTCTGGTGGTCGCATCGAATTCTGTGGCGGTCGGCCCGGACGCGACCGACTGCCACGTCTGATGGACCTGACAATCGATCTCGCGCCGCGGTCCGATCCCTGGGGACGCATTGATCATGAGCATTCCCGAAGCGAAGTAATCGGCGTTGGGAGCCTGGCCAAATGGCGCCTTGCCGACATACACCGTCGAACGAACGGTGGTTCCGGGGGGAGCAACGATCTGTGTCCGAGGGGCCGTGGCCAGCGCGCCGTAGCCGGCGCTGCACCGCACCGTGATCACCGCTTCGCTGGTGCCTCCATTGACGACCGTGAACTCCAGCGGCACCAGGCCTTCAAAACTCCCGGCCACCAGCTTTCCCAGGCCGAGCCAGCTTTTTACCTCGACGGTGAGCTTCTGATCGCTGTCGCTGAGCAGCTGGCGCGACTCGGTCATGGGGCCGGCTGGAGCGACCGGGGCCAGTGCCAACAGCGCCACGATGGCAACGGCCAGCCGCAGGAGGCTGCGGAAGCCGGAGAGGATCATGGCGCGAGGCCGCTGGTTCGCGTTCATGGGAGCCTTACACCTTCGCCGCTTTGAGGCTCGTCGGCAGCGGCTTGTCGTGGGCCGGCACGGCATCGAGGAGCCGGGCAACGATGCCGTCGGGGGTCAGCCCTTCGAGCCGCGCGCCGTAATCGAGGACGAGGCGGTGGCGCAGGACCGGGAGGGCGACGGCGCGGACATCCTCATAGCTGGCGTTGATCCGCCCCTGGCAGAGGCCGCGGGCCCGGGCCGCTGCCGACAGCGCCAGCGCCGCCCGCGGGCTCGCCCCGTATCTCACCCCCGCCGCGAGCGGATTGGTCGGCGCCGTGGCGGCGACGAGGCGGGCGATGAAGTTGGCCACCGGCGGCGGCATATAGACGCGGCGGACCTCGTCTTGGAGCGTGGTCAGGGCGTGGGTGTCCAAGACACAGGGGACATCGGGGGGAATCCCGATCTCGCGCTCAAGGACGATCCGCTCGAGGGTCTCGACGCTTGCCGCCGGGACGTCGATTTTGAACAGGAAGCGGTCGAGCTGGGCTTCGGGAAGGGGATAGGTTCCCTCGAGCTCGATCGGGTTTTGCGTGGCGAGAACGAGAAAGGGAGAGGGAAGGGGATGCGTCTGCCCCATCACCGTCACGCAGCGCTCCTGCATCGCCTCCAGCAGGGCCGACTGCGTCTTCGGCGAGGCCCGATTGATCTCGTCGGCAAGGAGGATGTTGGCAAACACCGGGCCGGGCTGAAACGCAAACGTCCGCCGGCCGTCGACCTCCTCGAGGACCGGATTGCCGGTGATGTCGCCAGGGAGGAGATCGGGGGTGAACTGGACCCGCTTGTGCTTGAGATCGAGGGCCCGCGCCAGCCCCTTCACCAGCTCCGTCTTCCCCAGCCCCGGCAAGCCCTCGAGAAGGACATGCCCCCGGGCAAGGACGCCGACGATCACCAGATCGATGAGGTCGTTCTGGCCAAATAGCACCCCCTGGAGCGCCCGCCGCAGTCGGCCGATCGACTCGGCGGCATGGCGGGCCTGGGCATCGTCGAGCGGGAGCAGAGCGGGAGGCTTCATGAGATGAGTCGGGATGAGTCGGAATGAGTCGGGCGGGGCCGCGCGGGGAGGGAATCACTTGAAGAACCGACGAACCGCATCCTGTTCGCGGGGGAGAAGGTTGTCGACCCGGCTCGGGCCGCCGCCGTCGGCTGAAGGGGCGATGGTCCCGCCGGCCTGGAGGCCGGCATAGGCCGACTCGTCGACCGCATGCTCGGCATCGACGACGTCGAGGAGCTCACCGGCGGCGGAGCGCTCGACGTCGGTCGGAGCGGTGACAAGCTCGCGGCGCGTGGCCCCGATGTCTTCTTCCTTCCCGGCCTTCATCGGTGCTTCCCCCGGCCCCCGACTGATGCCGCCGCGGCCGGCCCGGTTGCAGGCGGCACAGGCCCCCTTCTTGCAAGGCTTTCCCTCACGGCATTCCTGGCAGGTGCCACACGGCTGGCACGCCTCGCAGTCGCTGTCGGGGCCGAGGGCGGCGAGATCGAAGTTTGCGGCCCGGGCCAGCGCCGCTTTGAGCTTGGAGCGATTGGCTCGCAGCGCCGCGGCAAGCTCGCGGAGCTGCTCCGGGGAAAGGTCGGCAAGCGCCTCGGCTGCCTCCTTCCCGAGCTTCGTGCCGGCGTCGCCCGCCGGTCGCATTCCGCCGAGGGCGAGCTGGCGCGCTGCAGCGGCAAGCGCTTGAGAGTCGCGGTGCTTCTCACTGCTTGCGGTGCCCGACGGCGCCGCAGCGAGGTCGGCGGCGGCCCGTTCGGCGGCGGCGAGATTGCGGGCCAGTGCCGCCAGCTCGGCGGCGGTCTGCTCGCGGAGCGTGCCGGCCGCCTCGAGGGTGGCATGCTCATACCAGGCGTCGCGGGGGCGCTCGAGGATCGCTTCGATCCGGTCGTTCACTTCGCTGGCAGAGCGCTCGTCGATCGCCTCCTCGCGCCGCAGTTCGTCAACCCACTTCGACACGATCTCGGCGTCGGCCGGGGCCTCGATCGCCCGCCGTCGGAAGGCTCCGGCATCGGCGACCGGGATCACCATCGCGGCGGCGAGCATCGCACCGACCATTGCCAAGAGCATGACGGGGCGCGTGGCCCGGATCCGCACCGGCCACCGGCCATCGAGATCGATTCGCCGTCCGGGCCAGTCGCCGACACCGGCAGCCGCACTCGAGAGTCGGGCATGGAGCCCCAGGCGCTCCTCGAGGAGGACCCGCGCCGACGCCACCGATACAAAGCGGGGCCGAGATTGGAACCAGGCCGCGACGGCGGCGAGGACCAGCGCCACGCCGATGGCGCCCCAGGCAAAGGGGACAAGCTCCAGCGCCTGCCAGCGGGCCCAGAGAAGGGCGAATGTCCCGGCGAGGCCGATCGCAAGCGCCGTCGGCAGCCAGCTGGAGAGCCACCAGCCGGCGTTGATCTCCGCGGCGAGGAGTCGGGCGCGCCGCTCCCAGTGGGCGGCGCCGGAGGAGGGGGCGAGATTGGTGTCGATCGGCATCGGTTGGTTTTCCAAGAGTGAGCCATCCCCCCGAATGTCGCCAGTCTATCCGCAGCGGGCAGAGAGATCCCGGCCGATTCGAGTCAGCCCGGAAAGATCTCCAGCCGGCCGCCAGAGCCGAGCCCGACAGCGGCCGCCCGGACGCAAAGCTCGTCGAGGGCCCGCTGTCCGAGGGGCCCGAGGTCGAGGGTCTGTTCGTTGACGTAGAGGTCGACATGCTGCATCAAAACCGCATCGTCGAGCTCCTGGGCGTGGTCGCGCATCGTCGGCAGCGGGGCGGCTGGGTTGGCCAGGGCGAAGCGGAGCGAGTCGGCGATCACCCCCTGCACCCGCGCGATCGTGTCGGCGGGGAGGCTCTGGCCGGCGACGATGCCGCCGAGGGGGAGCGGCAGGCCGGTCTCGGCCTCCCAACGGAGCCCGAGATCCTCAACAAGGGTCAGCCCCTGCTGCTGCCAGGTGAAGCGCCCTTCGTGGATGCAGACGCCGAAGTCGGCCGAGCCGGCCTGGAGCCGGGGCATGATCTCCGAAAACACCGCCTGCTCGACCCGCGTCGATTCGGGATGGAAGAGGGCGAAGAGGAGCGCGGCGGTCGTGTGCCGGCCGGGGCAGAGGGTGAGCTGGGTGGTGTCGCAAGGGGTCGACTCCGGCGTCGCTGCCAAGAGGAGAGGGCCGACGCCGAAGCCGAGGGCCGAGCCACTGGGGAGGACGACGACCCGCTCCGCCGCACCGAGGGCCGCATGGAAGCTCACCTTGCCGACATCGAAGTCGTCTGACCCGTCGCCGAGAAGCCGCTCGTTGAGTTGCTCGATGTCGAGGAGGTCGATCTCGAACTCGAGCCCGCGCCAGTCGACGGCCTTCGTCAGCAGGCCATGGAAGGCGAACGTGTCGTTGGGGCAGGTGGAGATGCCGAGGCGGATCGGGCGCTTCATCGCTCACCCCCAAGGAGTCGGAGAACGAGATTGGCGGCCGCTGCGAGGGGGGCCTCCAGCTGCCAGTGAGCCTTGTCGCGGTCGCCGGCGGTGTTGGAGATGCCGCGGATGATCGTGCAGGGGATGCGGAAGAGCCGACAGGCGAGGGCGACGGCGAAGCCCTCCATCTCCTCGGCACTCGCCTCCGGGAACATCCCCTTGCGGAGCCGGACGTCTTCCGGGCCCGCGGCGGCGGCGGTGACGGTGAGGAGGAGACGCTCTCTTGGCAGATCGCCCCCATCGGGCACGGCGCACGGCAGTTCGTCGCCGACGCCCGGGTCACCGTCACCCGGGTTACCGTCACCCGGGTCACCGGGCCACTGTTGCCAGCCGAGCGCGGCGGCGGAGATGAAGGCGGAGCCGGAGCCGACGCCGATGCCGTGGCAGGCTATTCTTTCAAAGAGCGTGGCTGTCCCGAGCGCGAGCCGCTCATCGAGCCGACCGGCGATGCCGACGAGGATCACCCGCTCCGGCCGCAGGGCCGCGATCAGCTGCGCCGTGCGGGCCGCGGCCGCTGCAATCCCGAAGCCACACAGCTCCACGGCCGTGTCGGCCGGGGGAAGCGCCGCCAAGCGCGACATCAAGCGCGGCGCTAGGAAGCGGCGCTCCGGTTCGGTGGGAATGAGGATCAGGTGTCGGGGCATGGGGTGAGTTGGCAGCGGGCGGGGCAGTGTGGAAATTGTAGCCGTCGGCGTGACAACGGTCGTACGGGCAGCGAGCCACTTTGGATCACCAGATCCTTCCTTGAACTCCAAGACAGCCCTGCCTACGATCAGGCCGATGGTGGCGGTCGGGGCTGCGTGTCCAAGTTGGTCCACCGCACCCCTGACCAGCCGGATTAGAAATCGCCGGCGAACGAGGTGCTTGGCTTCGAGGTGCTTGGCTTCGAAGCGTTTGGCTTCGAAGTCTTTGGCTTCGAAGTCTTTGGCTTCGAAGTGCTTGCGGGAAAGTCGTCCCATGATGGACGTAGGCAAGTCTTGTTTTTCCGCGGTGCCTTGATGCCAGACATCGCCTTCCCAAACCTGCGACTTCTCCGATCGCCGACCGGCCGCCGGTTCTGGCTAGCCCTGCTCATGATCGCGTGGGGGGTGGGGCAGGGCCTGGCGGATGATCAAGCCGACACCCCGGCGGCTCCCGCCGCTCCACCGGCCGTCGATTTCGTTCGTGACATCAAGCCGATCTTCGTCAAGCACTGCTACGAGTGCCATGGTCCGGGAGAGGAGCGGGGCGGCCTGTCGCTCTCCCAGCATGCCCTGGCCCTCGCCGGCGGCGACAGCGGGCCGGCGCTCGTGCCCGGCTCGGCTGCCACGAGCCTGCTGGTCGCGCGGGTCGACGCAATCCAGCCGCCGGCGATGCCGCTCGATCGCGAGCCGCTCTCCGTCGCGGAAATTGATCTGCTTAGGGTATGGATCGATGAGGGGGCGGTTTGGCCAGAGACCGCCGACGAGGCCGATCCGCGCCATCGTGCCGCCGCCGATCACTGGGCCTTTCGGCCGCTCGTGAAGCCGCCGCTGCCCGCCGCGGCGACAGACTCAGATGCCGCTGCGGGTGAGCGACTCGCAAGCGATGTGATCGATCGATTCGTGACGGCCGGGCTCGAGGCCGCAGGGCTCCAGATGCAACCGGAGGCCGACCGGATCGAGCTTCTGCGCCGCGCCACCTTCGACCTCACCGGGCTCGCCCCTCCTCCGGAGGCGATTCTCCCCTTCGCCGCCGACCCCCGCCCCGAGGCTTACGAGGAATTGATCGAGCAGCTTCTCGCTTCCCCGGCCTATGGCGAGCGCTGGGCCCGGCACTGGCTCGACGTGGTGCGCTACTCCGATTCCGGCGGCTACGACACCGACATCGTCTATGAGCAAGCCTGGCGCTACCGGCAATATTGCATCCGATCGTTTCAGGAAGACAAGCCGTTTGATCGCTTCCTCGAAGAACAAGTGGCAGGCGATGAACTGTGGCCCGAGCAGGCGGAGGCGATGGCCGATGCGGTGGCCGTGTGGACGCTCGGCCAGTGGCCCAATGCCTTCGATGCCTTCCCTGACAAGCTCGCGTATGTGCGGCGCAACGATCAGGTGGTGACGCTCAGCGAAGCAATGCTCGGCCTCTCGGTGGGCTGTGCCAATTGCCATCACCATAAATACGATCCCGTCAGTCAGCGCGACTATTTCGGCCTCGAGGCAGTCTTCGCCGGTTCAGAATCCTTCAATCGCGCCACTGGCAACGTCGCCTGGGTCAACGGGGAGAAGTCGCACTTCCGGGCCCTCCGCCACGCCGCTGAGCCGCCGGCTGTCCATCTGCTGCGGCGCGGCGAATTGAATCAGCCGGCCGGGCGGGTCGTTCCCGCGGCGCCTGCCTTCCTGCCGCAGGGCGGCCCACTCTTTCTCCCCGGCGAGGAGAATCCCACGCAGGCCCGGGCCCGGCTGGCCAAGTGGATCACCGGCCCCGATCATCCGCTCACGGCGCGCGTGATCACCAACCGGATCTGGCAGTGGCATTTTTGCCGGGGGATTGTCGCCACACCCAACGACTTCGGCACCCAAGGCGCCGCGCCTACCCATCGCGAGCTGCTCGACTGGCTGGCCGCCGATCTGCGGGATCGGGGCTATCGCCTCAAAGATCTCCACCGGGCGATCATGCACAGCCGCACCTATCGGCAAAGCAGTCGGCGCGAATCTGCCGCGGTGGCGAGCGATCCGGAGAACATTCTCCTCGCCGGATTTCCGCGCCGGCGAATGGAGGCGGAGGGGGTTTGGGATCGGCTCCTCGAGGCTTCGGGCCGGCTCGACCGGCGGCCGGTCGATGAGCCATTCGTGCCGCCGCTCACTGACGAGGAATTGCAGGGGCTCTACGACATCGGTGGCAATCCGCGCGACAATAAATGGAAGGCCACGGAGGCCCAGAACCGGCGGGCGATTTACATGCTCAACCGGCGCTCCTTTCGAATGCCCTTGCTCGAGGCCTTCGACCAGCCCCCCAACAGCGTCGGCTGTCCGGTTCGGCAATCGACCACGGTGCCTGGCCAAGCCCTCGCCCTGCTCAATGGCGACTTTCCTGTCGAGCAGGCGACGGCGCTGAAGGATCGGCTCTTTCGCGAGGAGCCCGAGTCGGTCGAGAATCGCCTCAAGAGGGCCTGGCTCCTTGTCTTCGCCCGCCCGATCCGGGCCGATGAGCTGACATCGGCCCGGGAGTTTCTCTTCAGTCGCCCGGAGAAGCCGACCGCGGACATCTGGATCGAGCTCTGCTTGGCGCTGTTTAATGCCAATGAGTTTGTCTATCTCGATTGAAGGTTTATTGAACGACTTCGGCCCCGTCCTTCCCCCTAACGCCTGACGCACGCGCTATGTTCTGTCAACCTCATCGACCGCTCTCGCGCCGCGACCTGCTCGCCCAGGCGGGCCTCGGCTTCGGCACACTTGCGGCGCTCGGCGTGCTCGGCCAGGAAGGCGTTCTCGGCCAGGAAGGCGTGGCTGCCCATGCGCTGGCTTCCCGCCCAGGCCACTTCCCGCCCCGGGCCCGCGCGGTGATCTCGCTGTTTATGCATGGGGGCCCCAGCCAGCTCGACACCTTCGATCCCAAGCCGCTGCTGGCCCGCTACGCCGGCCAGACGCTGCCGGAGAGCTTTGGCAGCCTCGACCTTGAGTTCACCAAGTCGAGCACGGCGAAGGTCCTCGCCAGCCGGCGGACGTTTGCTCGCTACGGGCAGTCGGGCCTCGAGATCTCCGATCTCTTTCCCTATCTGGCGTCCCATGCCGACCGGCTGGCGGTGGTGCGCAGCTGCCACCACACCGAGTTCAATCATTCGCCCGCTCTGTACTTCATGCACGGTGGCAACCGGCAAATGGGGCGGCCGAGCCTGGGGGCCTGGTGCACCTATGGCCTGGGATCGGAAGCGGAGGATCTGCCCGGCTACGTGGTGATGCGCGACGGGCCGCTGAAGAGTGGCCCGGAAACCTATGGCGCCGGCTTCCTGCCGGCGGTCCATCAGGCCACCGAACTGCGAAGCGCCACTCCTCCGATCCTCTATCTCAATCGCGCCGCCGCGGCTCCCCCCCTCGACACGCGCCGGCTGCTGGACTTCGCTCAAGCGCTCAATCGGCAGCATGCGGCCGTGCGCGCTGGCGACGATCGGCTCTCGGCCCGGATCGCCGCCGGCGAGCTCGCCTTCCGAATGCAGTCGGCGGCGCCGGAGGCGATCGACCTCGCCCGCGAGACCGCCGCCACCCACCGGCTCTACGGCCTCGACCGCGACCAGACCCGCTCCTTCGGCACGCAGTGTCTCATTGCCCGTCGGCTCGTGGAGCGGGGGGTGCGCTTCGTGCAGCTGTACCACGGCGGTGGCAATGTCGGCTGGGACACCCACGGCAACAACGACGGCCAGCACCAGATCAACGCCCTCCAGACCGACGGCCCGATCGCCGCGCTGCTGGAGGATCTCGCGGCCCGTGGGCTGCTCGACTCGACGCTCGTGATGTGGGGCGGCGAGTTTGGTCGCACGCCCACTTCCGAGGGTGCCGACGGCCGCGACCACAGCCCGTACGGATTTTCAGTCTGGCTCGCCGGCGGGGGGGTGCGGGGCGGGATGGCCTACGGGGCCACCGACGACTTCGGCTTCAACGCGGTCGAAAACAAAGTGCCGATCCGCGATCTCCACGCCACAATCCTCCATCTCCTCGGCCTCGGGCACGAGGAGCTCACCTATCTCTTCCAGGGGTTGGATCAAAAACTGACCGGCGTCGAGCCGGCGCGGGTCATCCGCGAGTTGCTGGCCTGACGGACGGTCCGCGACAAAGATCGACCGCAGGAACAGCCGAGGGGGCTTGGCCGTTTCCGGGACGGTATCAAAAGTGACTGTCGTGTGCTGTTGCATAACGTATGCAAAAGCGGTAGGCTCCATGGACTGTCGCGAAGAAACCTTTCCGGAGTTCTGCCATGGATCTGCTTCCCAGAGACCCGCCCCGCCCAGCCACCGTTCCGGATGCCAACGATCCGCGGCTGCCAGTCACCGTGCTCTCCGGTTTCCTCGGGGCTGGTAAGACAACGCTGCTCAACCACATTCTCAGCAACCGGGCCGGCCTGCGGGTGGCCGTGATCGTCAACGACATGAGCGAGGTCAACATCGATGCCCGGTTCGTAGGAGGGCCGCTCGCCGCCCCGGCCGCGCGGCTGAGCCGAACCGAGGAGAAACTGGTCGAGTTCTCCAATGGTTGCATCTGCTGCACTCTCCGGGAGGATCTCCTCGAGGAGGTCGCCGGCCTCGCCCGGGAGGGGCGGTTCGACTACCTCCTCATCGAGAGTACCGGCATCTCGGAACCGTTGCCGGTGGCCGAGACGTTCACGTTCGCCGATGAGCAGGGGGAGAGCCTTTCGTCATTGGCACGACTCGACACGCTCGTGACGGTCGTCGACGCCATGATGTTTCTACGGGACTACGGCTCGCGGGACGAGCTCCGCGATCGTGGCATTGGGCTCGATGAGGACGACTCCCGAGACATCGTGCAGCTCCTCGTCGATCAGGTGGAGTGTGCCAACGTGATCGTGATCAACAAGACCGATCTCGTCTCCGCTGCAGAAGCCGCTCGGCTCGAGGCGATCCTCGGACACCTCAACCCTCAGGCAACGATCCTCCGAACGGATCACGGTCGGGTTCCGTTGACGGCCGTGATGGGCACCGGGCTGTTCGACATCGAGCACGCCAGCCATCAGCCCGGCTGGCTGGCCGAGCCGCGGGGTGAGCACGTTCCGGAGACCGAAGAGTACGGCTTGGGGAGCGTCGTGTTTCGGGCCCGTCGGCCACTGCATCCAGGCAGATTCTGGGATCTCGTCACCGGCCCGGCCTTCGGTGACGTCATCCGATCGAAGGGCTTCGTCTGGCTGGCGACACGACCCGACGTCGCCGGCATCTGGTCGAGTGCGGGCGCGGTGTCGACGCTTCAGCCCGGTGGCTGTTGGCTGGCGACGGCGCCTCGGGAGGAGTGGCCGGAGGAAGTCGACGAGGCCGAGATCTCGGAGACTTGGCAGGAGCCTTGGGGAGATCGGCGGCAGGAACTGGTGATCATCGGGGCAAAGCTTGCCCCCGACCTGCTCCAACGACTCGACCGCTGCTGTCTGACCGATGCCGAGGTCCATTTCGGACGCGAGGCCTGGCTCCGATTCGACGACCCGTTTCCCGCCTGGGACGTGGTGGCGGATGCTGCCGAGTAGCAGGCCGTGGATCGATGGTCCCAGCCGCTCGATGTGGCGGACGAATTCCCTGAACAACCTCGACTTTTCATCGGGATTGTCTCGATCGGAAAAAGGTAAGGGATGACGCTTACGACGGGCAGCCATGGTGCGGTCGTCGCCGCGGAGGCCCGCCGATCCTGGTAAGCCGAGAAACACCCCCAGATCTCAGCCGCCGTCGAACTACGGCGATCACCCAAGTGCGGCGGCAGTCGAGGCACCCTCGGGCAACTCGTAGAGCCGGACTTCGGTGGGCTTCGCTTCCGTATCTCTTCCACGCCAGCCAGCTTTTTGCGGCCGACGATCAGGCCCTGCCATTCTGCCAATGACTGGCGTCGGAGCGATGCGACCGTGGCTCGAAGGCGTTCATCGACTTCCGGCCAGCATCGAGCCGCTGTCCTCTCCGAGATCAGCAATGATTTGGAGACTGACCGTGCCTACCTGAATATGGACGCCAAGCGACCCGCCTCTGACAACCGCGAGTTTCAGAAAAGGTGTTGCTTTGTCGATTGGCCCAGGTACGAATGGATCCAGTCTCCGTGATACGGCCCCGAGAGCCCCCAAAGTCAATGGCCAATCGGAAGAAAGTCGGCGTGCTGCCGTTTCACGACTGCATCAACTACGGTGCCTACTGGCAGGCCCGTTGCCTGGCGGACGGGCTGCGGTCCATGGGGCACGATGCCGTGATCCTCGATCATCGCTCCTGGCGTGTCGCCATGGTGGCGACGCCGGTAGGGAGTCCGTATCTGCGCTGCGCTTGTTACCAGCACGCACAGGCACTCAAACGCCAGGGCACGCCGGTGCAGATGGTGCCCGAGGCCCGGGTGCTGCATGAACAGCAACCGCGGATCCGAGAACACACGCGGCAGGGTTTTGACAAGGTGGCTGCCGCCTGGGCAGATCCGAACGTGCGGGAGGCGAGGTGGCTGAAGGGGCGGTTCCTCGTCGTTTTCTTGTTCTACGGAATGGACCTGCTGCTGGACTGGCGGAGGTTAGCGCAGGCGCGGAAGCCACTCGGGCTGTCCTACGCCGCGTGGCTCGCGATGTTCCCGTTGTTTCCGTTGTTTCCGTTCTTTCGCCTCAGCGACGTGTGGGGCATGCTGCGGGCGCTGCTGGGGGGACCAGTCGACGGCGGATGGGGCGGGAGCCTCGCCGCGGAGCGAACGGGGATCAGCCAGGAGGCATGAGCTGGGCTTCCATGGAGTGCCGCGGCTTTGTTGAGCGGACGCTGCCGGTCACAGACGAGCTGGGCTGCGGCCCGCGCCCCAAGAACGTCGCCGGATCGGGTGAGGCGCTATACTTCTGCCAGGTATCTTCCGCCGGGCCAGGGTCTTGGGTGAAGAGAATCTGATCGTCATGCCCGACTCCTCCCCTCCCGTCTGTGTCTGGCTGAAGCGCGATCTCCGCGTGGACGATCACGCCGCGCTCGCGGAGGCCGTGGCCAGGGCCCGGGGCGGCGCTGTGTTTGCCCTGTTTGTGTACGAGCCGGAGGTGCTCGCGCAGCCCGAATGGGATTCGAGCCACACGGCGTTTCAGGCTGAATGCCTTGCGGACCTCGAGGCCGCCCTCCGCCGCAAGAGCATCCGGCTTGTCACGCGGCGGGGCGAGGTGGTGGCGAGCCTCGAACACCTCCGGAACGAGACCGGCTTTCGGCTGCTGGTGGCCCATGAGGAGACAGGCACGGGCGTGACCTTTGCCCGCGACAGGCGGGTGAGACGCTGGGCGCGGTCGGCCGGCATCGAGTTGCTCGAAGTGCCTCAGACCGGTGTGGTGCGGAGGCTCGCAACGCGTAACGGGTGGAACCGACTGTGGGAAAAACGGATGACAGCCGCGTGCGCTAGCGTACCGCGCAGCACCGGCCGCGGCGGGGGCGATACCGTCGAGCGGCTCGGCTCACTCGGCATTCTCGGGTGCCGCGAGCTCGGCCTGCCGGAGGACACGAAAGACCGGCAGCGGGGGGGCGAACGGGCGGCCAGCGCCGTGCTCGACGATTTTCTTCAACAACGCGGCCGCCACTATTCCGGTGGCATCAGTAGCCCGGTGTCGGCCGCGACGAGCTGCTCCCGATTGAGCGCTGCTCTCGCGTTTGGCGCGCTCTCGATGCGGCGGGTCTGGCAGGCGAGTGAGGCTCGGCGGCTCGACGTGCAGGCCGCTCTGGCTACGGCTCAGAACCCGCGGGAGAAGGCAGAATGCAAGGCCTGGCAGCGGAGCCTCAAGGGCGTGCAGTCGCGGCTGCACTGGCATTGCCACTTCATGCAAAAGCTGGAGGACGAGCCGGCGATCGAGTTTGAAAACATGCTGAGGGCGGCCGACGGCCTGCGGGAGAGTGAAGGTGTGCCAGAGCGGCTGGCCGCCTGGCAGTCGGGCCACACCGGCTACCCGCTCGTCGATGCCTGCATGCGAAGCCTGCTGGCGACGGGCTGGCTGACGTTTCGGATGCGGGCCCTGCTCGTGTCGTTCGCGAGTTACTCGCTTTGGCTCCATTGGCGGCCCACCGGCCTGCATCTTGCCCGTCACTTCCTCGACTTTGAACCGGGCATCCACTGGTCGCAGTTGCAGATGCAATCGGGCACCACGGGCATCAATACGCTGCGGATTTATAATCCCACGAAGCAGGCGATCGATCAGGATCCGCGCGGGATCTTCATTCGCCGCTGGGTGCCAGAGCTCGCGGGTCTGCCGCTGGCCTATGTCCACATGCCGTGGACGATGCCGATGGACGTGCAGCAGACGGCTGGCTGCATCGTCGGCCGCGATTACCCGGCGCCGCTGGTCGACCACATCGTCGCGGTGCGGGAGGCCAAGCGGCGTCTGGCGATGGTGCGGAATGCTCCCGAGTCGCGGGCCGAGGCCCGCGACGTGGCCCACCGTCACGGCAGCCGCAAGGATCGCCGCGGCGCGATGCAGCAGGATCCGGTCCGTCGCACCCTCTTCGGTGACGGCGGCGACAGCGCCGGTCGATCAAAGCGGAGGCCCAGCCCGCCGGTCCCCGATCCGCAGCAACGGTTGCCGTTTTTTACCGAGGATCTGGCGGCTGAAGTGGCTCGAGGACCGCAGTCCGAAAACAGCTAAAGCCGGCTGACTCGGGGGCCGCGCCGCCGCCGCACGATCATTGCAAGCACACCCGCAACGAACGAAAACGCAGTATCGCCCGTGGCGGGGTCAATCTCTGGGACAGCGCAGAAAAACGTTGGTTTTCTTCGCTCTCTGCTGCAAAACGAATCACTAGCAGCGGCCGGCTGCTCAGTCTTGTACACGAGGCCGTACCATTTGTCGAAAATCGCCCTGATTCTTGGACCGTACGTGCATTTCACGGCGGCCGAGCTGGGGCGGTTCGCGATCAAGCGGCGGCCATCCGGCTGGCGTTCAGGCCCATTGGGCTCTGACCGGCAGGCGGATGACGGAGGAACCCCTCGGTGACCACTTTCATGGTCGCCATGAGGATTTCTCCAATGTTTGACATTACTTCAGGTCCCGGCGACGCCGGGCATGGCTCGTTTGGTTCC
>SIAG01000048.1 GCA_009691925.1 Planctomycetaceae bacterium | reverse complement strand
TGGAGATGACGACGAACGACCACCCCGCCGCAGCCAACCGCTTCAGTGCCTCGAGCGTTTCGGGCACGAATCGCCAGTCACTCCATTCAGCGAGGTAACGGGCCCGCTCGGGCTTTTGATTGATCGTGCCGTCACGGTCGACGAGGAGAATCTTCTTCGGGGTGAAGTAGGTGTCGGCGACCGCGAGTCGAGCGAGATCAGAAACACTCTGGTAGGCATCGCGCTGGAGGAACGCGGCCAACTGCCCATCTTTCGCCAGTCGCCCGAGCACCCGGCTGAAACTTTCGTTTTCCTCCGTGAAAGCCGCGAAGATCTGGGAGCTGAACAGCGAGTAACCGATCTCGACGGCATTCAGCCCCGACACGCTGCGGGAGGGATCGTACGCGACGACCAGTCCGCCGTCGGTCACCGCGACATTGGCCCGGGCGGCGCGGGGATGAACGGTGAGACATCCCATCCTCCCCTGCTCACGGAAAACGCGCTCGACGCGTGGATGCTGGAAGGTGGCGTAATTGTCACCGTAGAGCAGCAGGAAGTGCGGCTGGAGCAACGCCCGTGCATCCCACAACCGCCGGGCGGTCTGCCATTCCTCGGGCCCGTGGCGGTATGTGATCCGCAGCCCAAACTCGGCACCATCGCCGCAGGCGTCGGCAATCATGTCGCCGCGGTACCCGGTCAGCAGCACCACCTCGCGATAGCCGTTATCCCGCAGTTGCTCGAGCAGATGCCAGAGGAACGGCCGGCCGGCAGCCGGGGCCAACGGCTTCGGGAGCGAGTCGGTGAGCGGCCGGAGCCGCTCGCCGCGGCCACCGCAGAGGATGACGGCCTGTCGGGTCAGCATGGCAGCTCCCGGCGAAACGCCTCGAGGGTCCGGCGCAGGCCCTCTTCCAGGCTCGTCCGGGGTCGCCAGCCGATCGCCTCCAGCGCCGACATGTCGGCGAAGAACCCGGCGACCTCGCCGTCGGCCCGGCATGCCGAGCCGTATTCGGCCGGACGGCCGCCGAGCTGGAGCAGCATGTCGGCGAGCGCACCGACCGGCGTGCCCACGCCGGAGCCGATATTGAAGACGCCGGCGACGGGAGTTTCGGCGAGGAAGACGAGCGCTTCGGCCGTGTCATCGACGTAGAGGAAATCGTTGACGACCGCCGGCGTCTTGAGCGCGGGCCTCTCCCCTCCGATCACCGCCCGACAGAGCGTCGGGGCGAGCGAGGAGGCTTTCTGACCGGGTCCGTAGGGATAAAAAACCCGTCCCCAGGCGAGCGTCGCGCCGGCCGCCGTGGCGAGGGATTTCAGCAGCGTTCGCTGCGATGTCTTGCTTGCCGCGAAGATTCCCGGTGCCACCGGCCAACATCCTTCGGCAATCCGGCCGGAAACCTTGCCGTATTCCCAGCACGATCCGCTCACGGCGAGGTGCCGGCACCCCGCCCGAAACAGGATCTCCCCGAGCATGGCACCGCTTGTCAGATTGCGGAGGCACGTCGGCAGTCCGAAGTCGGGAATGCCCTCCCAGGCAAGATGGAGCGCGGACTGAGGGGAGAACTCCGTAACGGCCGTCCGATACGAATCAGGCTGATTCAGATCGGACTTGAGCCAGCGAACCTGCGCTGGAAGATGCATCGGCGCAGGCTGGCGCGAAAGGGCGAGCACTTCGTGCCCACGGTTGGTCAGGGCCTTGAGGGCCGCTCTGCCGAGAAAGCCGGTCGCACCGGTGAGAAGGACGCGCATGTCGCTCATGCCTGCGGAGGAACATAGTCGGGCCAGCCGGCGTCCTTCGCTGAAATGTGGGCTGGATCGCGCGGCCAGCGGAATCCGAACCGTGAGTCATTCCATCGGATCCCCCGCTCCGCGGAGGATTGATAAAACTCCGACACGACGTAGTAGACGAGGGTGTCGTCCTCCATGGTCATGAAGGCGTTGGCACACCCGGCGGGAATGTGGATGCTGTGGCGGTTCACGCCGTCGAGCTCGAAGGAGATCGACTGCATGAAGGTCGGCGAATCGGGGCGCAGATCGACCATGATGTCGTGAAGCTTGCCGCGTAGGCAGGTGAGGGTCTTTCCTTCGCCGTGCGGCGGCAGCTGGTAGTGGAAGCCACGCAGGGTGAAGGCATGGCGGTTCTCCGAGATGTTCGACTGGAGGACATTCGATGCGATGCCGTGGGCCGCGAACTCACGGGCACAGAAATGCCGGCGAAACACCCCGCGCTCGTCGTGGAACGGGTTGGGCTTGATGAGGAACGCGCCGGGCAGGGATTGGGGTTCGAATTCCATGGGGACTCCTCGGGGGATCAAGACTGCCAGCGGAGGTCACGGTCGAGGGCGCCGGTCGCGACGAGATGTTTCAGGTGCTCCAGGCGGATCGTCCTGCGCCCCGTGAAGTCTTGATCGGTGAAGGCGACGGCGCGGAAAAACCGGACAAGCTCCTGACCACCGCGGTCGAGATCCCACGAGGGGCGGAACCATGGCGCCAGTTCACCAAGGATGCGGCGGAACGACACCCGGTAACTGCGTGAATCCTTGCCGTGCTCGCCAGTGAAGGTCAGGGTCGAAGCGGGCATACAGCGGCTCGCCGCCTCGGCGAGATCGCGGACTGTGAAATTGCCATCTGGAATGCCGACGTTGAACGACCGCCCCTGTACGATCTCCTCCGGCGCCGTGAGGCCGGCGAGGAACGCCTGGCAGACGTCGCGCACGTGCACCACGGGGCGCCACGGCGTGCCGTCGCTCTTGATCTCGATCCGCCCACGGGTGAACGCGCACCCGACCAGATTGTTGAAGACGATGTCACACCGCAGACGGGGGCTGACGCCGAAGACCGTCGACGGCCGCAGCGCCGTGACGACAAATCCGGGCGAAGCGAGCTTCCGAATCGCCAGTTCGGCCTCCCACTTCGTGCGGGCATAGGCCGTGACGGGATTCTTGTCGCTCGTGTCTTCGTCGAGCTCGTTGTCCGTCGTCGACACGCCATACATGCTCTGCGACGAGGCGAACACAAACCGGCGCACACCGGCCCGCTTGGCGAGCTCGGCCGCGCGGACCGTACCGGCGAAATTGATCGCCTCGGTGAGCGTCGGCTCGAATTCGCCGAGCGGATCGTTCGACAGGGCGGCCAGATGGACGACCCCCTCGAAGCCGGCGAAGTCCGCGAGCTCGACATTGCGGATGTCCTTGACCGATTGCCGCGCCGGCTCCGGTGCGTCCGCCAGCCGGCAGTCACGGAAAAAGCCGATGTCGAGCCCGGCCACGTCATGGCCGGCGGACTTCAGTTCCTCGGTGAGGACTGAACCGATATATCCCAGATTTCCGGTCACCAGCAGTTTCATCGGTGGAGGGTGGGCCTCGGGGATTCGGGCGACGGCAGCCGGTCAGCGGCTCGCCACGGGCGACGGTTTCTCGGCGCCGAAGGTGATCGCCGCGGCTATAGTGATCGTTTTCCCGTCTTATGTCGCAGTCTCACGTCTCACTCGATACGTGAATGTCGACCGAGGCCTGCATCGAAGGAGCTGCGTTCGCCGCCGGAAAACACGGGCGGATTCCGCGGATCCGAAAGAGTATACCGGAACTTCACCGATGGATTCCGGCTTCAAAACGCGGTCGGTCGTGGTCGTCGGCGGCGGGCTCGTCGGCCTGGCCACGGCCTGGCGGCTCCTCCAGTCGCGGCGCTGCGACGAGGTGACGCTGCTGGAAAAGGACGCCCAGGTCGCCTCGCAGCAGTCGACCCACAACAGCGGCGTCCTCCACAGCGGGCTTTACTACAAGCCGGGCTCCGAGAAGGCCGCTTTAAGCGTCCGCGGCCTGCGGCAGATGGTCGAGTTCTGCCGGGAGCATGGCGTCCGTCACGAGATCTGCGGGAAGATCGTCGTCGCCACTGATCCGGCTGAGGTGAGCAGGCTCGACACGCTTTGGGAGCGGGGAACTCAAAACGGCCTCGTCGGCCTCCGTCGCCTCGACTCGCCGGCGGCGATCCGCGAGCTCGAGCCGCATGCCGCCGGGATCGCCGCCATTCACGTGCCGCAGGAGGGGATCGTCGACTACCGCGGGGTCGCCGATGCCCTTGAGCGCGAGATCGGCCGGCTCGGGGGGCGTGTCGTCGTGAAGGCGCGGGTGACGCGGATCGAGCGGAGCGGCGGCGCCTGGCGATTGGCGAGTACCGCCGGCGACTTTGGCGCCGAGTTGGTGATCAATTGCGGCGGGCTGCACGCCGACCGGATCGTCGGGCTTTCGGGAATGAAGCCGGCGGCGCGGATCGTTCCCTTTCGCGGCGAGTATCTCCGCCTCCGCCCCGCCGCCGAGCACCTCGTGCGACACCTCATCTATCCGGTCCCGGACCCGAGCTTTCCGTTCCTCGGCGTCCACTTCACGCGGATGATCGACGGCGGGATCGAAGCCGGCCCCAATGCCGTGCTTGCCCTCGCCCGCGAGGGCTACACGCCGCTCTCGATCAATCCCCGCGACCTCGTCGAATCGCTCACCACGCCGGCCCTGTGGCGGTTCGTCGCCCGGCACGCTTCGATGTCGGCCTACGAGCTCTACCGCTCCTTGAGCCGAGGCGCCTTTTGCCGTTCACTCCAGAAGCTCGTTCCCGAGGTGACGCCGCGAGACCTCGCTCCCGGCGGCGCCGGCGTCCGGGCCCAGGCGATGTGGCCCGACGGGCGGCTCGTCGACGACTTCCATTTCGTCCGTGGCGACGGGATCCTCCATGTCGTCAATGCCCCCTCCCCCGCGGCCACCGCGAGCCTGGCGATCGGCGCGCGGATCGTTGCCACGATCGCCGGGAATGCTGGCTGATACAATTGAGGGATTCAGCAGGACTCCCTCCGCCGCCCCACCATGATCCCGCACGACATCATCACGAGCACCGCCAATCCCCGCCTCCGGGAAGCCGCCCGGCTCCGCGAGGCCCCGGCGCGCCGCGACAGCGGCCTGACGCTCGTCGACGGCGGCCGCGAGGTGCGCCGGGGCTTGGCCGCGGGCATCCCGCTTGTGGACTTGTTTTTGGACGAATCGATCCTCGCCCGCGCCGATGCTGGCAGACACGATGCCGACGCCACCGGCCTGCCGTCGGGGGCCGATCTCGATTCCTGGCTCGCCGAGGTGGTGGCGGGGGGCACGCGGATCACGCTCCTCTCCAAGCCAGCATTTGAGAAGCTGGCCTTCGGCAGCCGCAACGAAGGCTGCGTCGGCGTCGTCCGCTTCCGCCCCGGCCCGCTCTCTGACTGGACGACGCTTGCCGAGCGCCCGGTCCTAATCGTCGAGGGGGTCGAGAAACCGGGAAATCTCGGCGCCATTCTCCGCACCGCCGACGCCGCCGGGCTCGCCGGCGTGATTGTCTGCGACGCGCGGACCGATCCGGCCAACCCGGCGGTCATCCGGGCGAGCCTCGGCACGGCCTTCTCAGTGAAGCTCTCGAGCGCCGGCACGGCCGAGACGATTGCCTGGTGTTCGCAGGCTCCGCGCCGCGTGATCGCCGCCCGCCCGCAGGGGTCGATCCCCTGGCACCAGGCGCGGCTCGCCGGCGCTACCGCGATCCTCCTCGGCAGCGAGGCCCACGGCATCTCTCCCGCCTGGCAGGAAGCGGCCGAGGCGGGGAGGATCGTCCTCGAATCGATCCACCTCCCGATGCACGGCGCCGCCGACAGCCTCAATGTTTCGGCCACCGCCGCCGTCCTCGCCTACGAAAGTCTCCGGCAGGGTCAAGCTGATTGACCCGACGCTTCGCCCATCTCAACCCTTCTCCGCCCCACCGAGGTCCCCGTGAACGACGGCTCCCCCACTGGATCGAGCGAATTGTGTGACACGCTTGCCGCCACAGCCGCCGCGCGCGGCCTGGAGGAGATGTTCGCCGAGCTGACCGCGTCGCTTGCCGCCCGGCAGCGCTGGCACTCCCTCTTCGACGCCCGGCTCATGGAGGCCAGATCCGCGCTCGGCCTGCCGCTGGCTGGCGACTCGCGGACGATTCCCGCGGAGAAACAGGCGGCCCTCGAGGCGAAATCGCTCGAGGCCTGCCGCGAGGTGGGCTGGCCGCTCGTCGAGGAGGGGAAGGTGGCGGCCGGCTGGATGTATCTCCGCGCGGCGGTCGACTCCGAGGAGATGGGGCGGCGGATGGCGGCGCTCGCCGAGCGGGTCGAGGGCACAGCCACAACGAGCGATGCCCAGCCGGCCACCGACGACGCCCCGGATGCCGAACGAGCCGACGAGACGATCCAGGAGATCATCCATGTGGCGCTCTGGGAGGGGGCCGATCCGGCCCTCGGCTTGAAGCTGCTCCTCGCCCGCAACGGCACCTGCAACACAATCACTGCCTACGAGCAGGCGGTCTCGCGGCTCCCGGCGGCGCGGCAACGCCCCGCTGCCGACCTCCTCGTCGCCCATCTCCACCGCGAGGTGCTCGCTTCGCTCGTCCACGATCTCCACCGCCGTGGCATCCCGGTCGAGCCCGGCCCCGACGCCGCGCTCACCGGCGTCCTCGAGGCGGCCGGCGGGTTGAACGACGACCCGGCCGTTCATGTCGACGTCTCGCACCTCCAGTCGGTGCTGCGGATCGCTCGGGTCTGCACCGACCACGTCACGCTCCGCCGTGCGTGGGAGCTCGCTTGCTATGCCTGCCGCCTGCCGAAGGAGAGCGTCTATCCGGGCGAGCCCCCGTTTGAGAACGTCGGCGCGGCCTCACGGCTCTTCTACGGCGCTCAGCTCGGCATCGAAGTCGAGGGGGCGATCGCCTTCTTCCGCAAGGCGGCGGTGCTAGCGAAGGTGGAGCAGACGGGATCACTCCCCGGCGACGTCCTCGTCCTCCTCCTCTGGCGGCTCGCCCGTCCCGCTGAGGCGCTCCACGCCGCGCTCGACCGGCCGCGCGACGATGCCGGCCCGAGCCTCCTTCAGGCCACCGGGATGCTCCCGTCGCTGGTCGACATGGCGGCGGCCTCCGGTGACTTCGGCCCGCTGCGGAAGGCCTGCAAGGAGCATGGCGACGAGATCACGTTCGCCGCCACACTCGCCGCGGAACGCGCCAGCGCCTGACGAGAGCTGGCTACAAGGTGCGAGCCGTCACTTGGTCGCAGACGTCTGGGCGGCAGCCGTTCTGGCTGGTGCTGATTTCGCGGCCACATGTCCCGCCGCCACACCCGGCTGGCATTCGCGGCACGACTGACACTCTCCGCAGCCGGCGGCGCGGCGCTTCCACGGCCAGGGGAAGAGCGTGAGGATGCAGTCGGGATGGCAGGGATTGATCTTCTGGAGGCAGCTCGGCCCCCCGAACAGGCAGCCGTTGATCTTGTTACAGTCGTCGCACGGATTTTCGGTGATGTAGCCGACCTCCGCCGGGTCGATGAACCCGCGCCCGGGGGGCAGCTGCCACGGCGCGAGCAGATCGGGGCCGCGGCTAGCGCCGTTGCAGTCGTGCCAGCGGTTGCAGTTGCTGCACGGGTCTGGCCCGCACGGCTCCTCGCCGCGCGGTCCCCAATAACGAGGCCCACATCCCTGGCTCCCGCAGGGCGTCGTCTCGCCTAGGGGTGAGCGGAGAAAGCCCGGCTGCGGCCCGCAGGTGCGGCAGGGCCACGCGGAGGCCGAACGGGCCGGCCCGACGATGGCCACGGCCACAACGAAGAGCACCACGGCGGTGCAGGCCGGGCGCCGCCCGGCGAAGCGGAGAGTGTTCATGAGAGTCGGTATCGGCCAGCAGAACCGTCCCGCTCCGCTCATTCAGGACGAGCGTCAGGGTTTCCCCCGTTTACCCAGTCGCCCAGTTAGTCGCCCAGTTGCTAGGGAGATCTGGAGGGAGCGGGGATTCCCCGGCCTCCGCGGCCGCTGGGTTCACGGCTGGGTTCACGGCACCCGGACTGGCGTCGGCGGGCTGGCGAGGGCGCGCTGGTAGAGCCGGAGGTATTTCCGGGCACTGGCATCCCACGACCAATCCTGTTGCATGACGCGGCGGACGAGCGACTGCCAGCGGTCAGTGTCGGCGTGGAGCTCCAGCGCCCGCTCGACGGCGTGCGCCAAGGCGCTGCCATCGACGGCCGAGAATCGGAAGCCACTGGCCGTGCCGTCGGCGAGGGCTTGCGGGGTGGCATCGACGACGGTGTCGACGAGCCCACCGGTGGCTCGGACGATCGGGATCGTGCCGTAGCGGAGGGCGTAGAGCTGCGTCAGTCCGCAGGGCTCGTAGAGGCTCGGTATCAGGAGCATGTCGGCCGCGCCCTGAACGAGGTGCGCGAGCCCCTCGTCGAAGCCGATGACGAGATCGATCGTTCCCGGGTAAGAGGCCGCCAGCCGCCGCAGGCCGTCCTCGGCGCGCGGATCCCCCGTGCCGAGCACGAGGAACCGGGCCCGTCCGCTCCCGGCCAGACGCCCGAGGAGATCGAAGACGAGCCCGATCCCCTTCTGCTCGGCGAGCCGACCGACAAACGCGATCAGCGGGCGCGGATCGGGGGCGACATGGCCGAGTCGGGAGGCGAGCGCCGCCTTTGCGGCGTATTTCCCCTCGACGACATCAGCCTCGCCATAAGGCCTGGGGAGATGGGGATCGTTGCCGGGGTTCCAAGCTTCGGTGTCGATCCCGTTGACAATTCCCGCGAGCGAATCGCCCCGCCCCGAGAGCACCCCCTCGAGGCTACATCCGCCGGGAGCCGACTGGATCTCGCGGGCATACGTTGGGCTCACCGTGCTCACCGTGTCGGCGAACACGACCCCCGTCTTGAGGAGGTTGAGCTGGCCGAAGTACTCCATCTGCTGCCAGTTGAAATACCGCCAATCGATCCCCGTCAGGAGCATGTCCCAGTGCCAGAACACGCCCTGATAGGCCATGTTGTGGATCGTGTGGAGGGTCCGCGCCCGGGCCAGCCTGGGCCACTGGGAAGCTAGCACCTTTTGGTAGGCGGGCACGAGGCCGGTCTGCCAGTCGTGGCTGTGGATGATGTCGCACGGTTGCTCGAAGCGGTTGGCCAGTTCGAGAACGGCGCGGGAGAAGAAGATGAACCGCTCGGAGTTGTCGGGATAATCCTCGGCGCCACCATAGAGCGTCGGCCGGTCGAAGTAGGCATCGTTGCCGACGAGATAAACGGTGACGTCAGGGGAGCCGTCCCGGCCCGGCAGGTGCGACTGGAAGATCTTCGCCTTTTGCTTCCGCGTCCCGACCGCTACGTCAAACTCCCACCCCGTCGACTCGATCGGGAGCCGGCGCGACGAGAACGCCTCCCGGTGGGCGGGAATCACCACGGTGACATGGCAGCCGAGCCGCGAGAGCGCCCCGGGGAGCGCGCCGACAACGTCGGCCAGGCCCCCGGTTTTGGCAAAAGGCGCCGCTTCGCTCGCCACCTGGAGGACACGCATGGGCCGCCTACGTCTTCATGAGGCTCGGGGTCCGGACCGGTCGCCCTCAAACTTAGGTCAGGATTTCCGACCAGGAAGTTCGTCCGGAAAAAAAGGGTCGTGCCGCCCCCCACCCAGGCCGATCCCGACACTTCCCCCGGCTCACCGCTGGCCCCGGAGCGTCTCGAGCCAGGCGACGACATCGACGAGCTCCTCGGCCGAGAGCGTCGAGGCGAGATCGGCGGGCATCAGCGACACCGGCTGCCGAATGAGCTCTTCGAGATCGTCGCCGGTCACCGTTGCATCGACGCCGTCCGCCCCCCGGATCACGACCTCTCTGGGGGTCTTCGAGACAAGCAGGCCGGTGATCGCCCGGCCGTCCTTTGTCAAGCCCGTCCAGGCCTCGTAGTTGTGGCTGATCGCCGCCGACGGAGCGAGGACCGATTCATAGAGCGCCTCGCGCGAGAGCTTGGCGCCGATTCCAGACAGATCGGGCCCGACCATCTTCCCCTCCCCCTGAACGACATGGCACTTGGCACAGGTGCCGACACCGGCAAACACCCCTTTCCCCTTCTCAGCACTGCCGCTGCGCTTGAGGAGATCGGCCAGGGGGGGGAGCTTCTCGCCGCCGCGTCCCTTGGGGAGCGGGAGGACATCAGCCGCCGCCTGGCGGATGTCGCCCCACGGGCAAGCAGAGATCGCTAGCGCCGCTGCCTGCGGGAGCGTGCCTGTCAGCTCCCCCGCCTTGGCCATTGCGACAAGCCTGGAAGCCCCTCCCTGCGTGCGGGCCAACCCACGGATCGCTCCCCCCTTGATCTCCGGGGAGGCATCGGCCGAGGCAAGCGTCGCCAAAACGATCTCGAGCGCGGGCCCCTGACCGCGCAGGCCACAGGCCGAGAGCAGGCGCGTGGCCTTGGTGACAGCCGGTGGCACGGGGGTCTCCCCCTGGGCCGCCGCGCGGCGGATGTCGATCGTCTCTTCAGGAGCAGCGCTGGCCGCGGCGATCGCCTCGCGGACCGTGTCGACCGCGCCGAGATCGAGGGCCGCAGCGAGCGCCGCCACGGCCACCGCGTCGGTCGTGCCGTCGGCGGCGGCGAGCTCGACGAGCTCGGCCGCGTGGCTTCTAATTTGGAAGCGCTGAACGATATCGACAAAGGCTTGAGTGCCCGGCACGGCCGCCGCCGCAGCCGCGATCCGCTCGGCGAGCTTCCCCTCGACCCCACCGGCCGGGTCGATCCGCAGAACGAGTTCCGGAAGGATGACCTGGAGCTTTTCGTCGGGAGCGTCGAGGCGCGTGACAAGCTCGCGGATCGCCACGCCAGCCGCTGCGCTCTCCTGGAAGTCGAGGGAGCGGATCAGCGCCAGCGACTCCGACGTGCCGATGCGGGGATCGGCAAGGAGCGCGCAGATCAGCTGGGGCGAGGCCGCGGCCCGGCTCCGCCACACCACCTCGCGGCCGGCGGGAGTCTTCCAGCCATCACCGACCGCCGCCAGCCAGGCGGCGAGGCGGCCGTCCCAGAGGCTCGTATTCCCCAGGCCCTGGGCTGCGATGCCGAGGGCCTCGAGCTCCCAGCGATCGCCAGCCGAGTGCCCCTTGGCGAGCTTGGCCCACACGGCATCGGCCCGCGTCCCTTCGACGCCGCGCAGCGCCACGGCCACTTCGCGGCGGACCGCCGCCGACGGATCGGCCGCGAGTTTTTCAAGCGCGTTAAGCGGGTCGACGTTGGCCATGCGGGCCAGCCGCAGGCCGACAATGCGATGGTTCTCATCCTTTGACCCAAGCAACTGCGCCACGGTCGCGGCCCCCTTCCCGGGAAGCCCCCCCAGCGCCCAGGCCAAGCGGGCGGCATGGCGGCTGTCGGTCGGGAGCTCGAGGGCCGTCGCCAGGGCTTTCGCCGCGCCTTCCGGCTCCTTCGCCAGCCGCTCAAGAGCTGTGGCGCGGGTGGAGAGATTGGGGCTCGCCAGCGCCGCAACGGCGCCAATGACTGCCGAGAAGTCGTGCTTCGGCACCGACCACGCCGAGCCGTGCGGCGCGATCCGGTAGATCCGCCCCTTCTCGACATCCCCCATTCCGTGGCCACCGACGCCCGGGTCATACCAGTCGGCGACGAAGATCGAGCCATCGGGGGCCACGCAGACATCGCTCGGCCGGAACCAGCGATCAGCGGAGCCGTCGGCGACGTTTTCACTTGTGGCGGCATAGCCCGCCCCATCGGCCTTCACGTGGTAGGCGCGGACGACATTTGGGCCGGCGTCGCAGTGGAGGAGCGAGCCGCGAAAACGTTCGGGGAGGAGCGTCCCCTCGTAGACGCAGATCCCGGTCGGCGAGCCCGCGCCAGTCTGGAGGAGGTTGGGGACGACGCCGGGATCGTTCAAGTGCCAATGTCGTTTCGGCACTTCGGCTTCGAGATTCGTCCGCGGCACCTGCCAGCCCTGCCCGGTGCGCTCGTCGACGTAGCCGTAGTTGCCCCCCTCCATGACGAAATTGATCCGCACCCCCTGATTGCCGTCGTCGTCGTTGTCGCTCTGCCAGAGCGTGCCGTAAGAATCGACGGCGACTTCGTAGTTGTTGCGGAAGTTGTTGCCGAGAACCTCGAAGTCGCTGCCGTCGGGATTGCAGCGGAACACCATCCCCTGCCGGTAGGGCTTGCCGCTGTCGTTGACGACATTCCCCATCCGGTCGACGACCGGCTCGCCCTGAGAATCATGGACGGCGTGGCCGGTGTTGCCGAAGTTGAAATACCAGCGGCCGTCGGGGCCGACGGAGAAGGCATGGACGGAGTGGTCGTGCTGCGGGTCGCCGGTCTTCGTGAACAGCGACTCCTTCCGGTCGGCGACGAGATCGCCATCGTCGTCGTGGAACACGAACACGTCCGGCGCACACGACACGATCACCTTCCGCCCCGGTCCGTCGCCGATGACGCAGATCCCGAGGGCCGAATCGACGTCGCGCCCCTGGTAAAAGACCTTCGACGTGTCGGCAACGCCGTCGCCGTCGGTGTCTTCGAGGACAAGAATCCGGTCGCCGTCGGGCCGCGTGTCCTTGCGGCCACGGTAATTGGTGACCTCGCAGACCCACACCCGCCCTGAGGCGTCGACGTCGATGTCAGATGGGCTCGAGAGGAGCGGCTCGCCGGCGAACAGCGTCGCTGCAAGCTCCTCTGGGACCACGAGCGTGGCAGCGCCGTCAGCGGGAGCGACAGCACCGCCGGCCTCCGCGCGCTTGGGGCGAAGCGCTGGCGCCTTGGTATGGATGGCAAAGCGAACCGAGCCCGAGCCTTGATTGGCGCCGCCGTCGTCGAGCCCGGCCCGTCCCACCAGCCGCGTGGCGCCGGCCGGCACCGCCACCTCGATCACCGAATTGGCATGCGTGCCGATGCCGCGGGCAACAAGCTTGCCGTCGAGCTTGAGCTCGTCTCCTCCGGCGTTCCGGCCTTTTTGCACCTTGCCCCACTCGGCGGCGGCGCGCTTCCATTCGAGATCGACCAGCGGTTTCTCGAGGCCGGCTCCCTGGAAGACCGGATCGACCCAGTCGGCCCAATCGCACCCGAACCCGTCGCCGCCGTCATCGACGACGAGCCACACCGACGTGGCGCCACCGAGCTCGACATCAAAGGGGACGGAGCGGGTCGGCGTGGCAGCGGTGACGATCTCACTGCGCCAAAGCGGCTGCGAGGCCGACGCCTGATCGGCGGCGCAGGAATGAGGGAGCGGGGCCGACGACACGATCGCCGCGATGCCGGCAGCGGCGCCCCACCAACCGCCGAATGACGGCCGCACCGAGTGCCGAACTCCAGGAATGAACCGCGCCATGATCGCAACTCCTTCGGGATCGTGAATCGCTCCACCGGGAAGAGGCCTCATCAGCCGATCGTTCCGCTCCCCGTGGCAACCGCAGCAGTATAGTATGGCCCGTCGATCGGGCCTCCCGGTTGCCCTCGGCCCCTGCCGATCCTCGGAGCCCCTGCCGATCCTCGGAGCCCCGGTCATTCCTCGGAGCCCCTGCCGTGCCGCTTGTGAACCCCGGTTCCCTGTTCACTTTCCGCTTCCCCTGCCGGAAGCGGAAGACGCTCTGGCCCCCCACTTCGGCCGCGCTCGACGACGTCTATCGGCTGCCGTCGCTGGCCAATATCGTCGGCGTACCCGACCTCGTCTCGCTGTGGATAGCGTGGAATGACAGTGGCCTGCGGGTCCGGGGGGAGATGAAGGGGGTGGGGGCGGCGCGGTGGTGCCAGCCGACCCGGCCGGAAGACAGCGACGGGCTCCATCTTTGGATCGCCACCCGTCCCACCGGCGAGAGCCACCGGGCCGGTCGGTTCTGCCGCCGGCTCGCCCTCCTCCCGACCGGCGGGGGCAAGCTCGCCGACAAGCCGGTGGCCGTGGCCGCAGTCATCCCGCGGACGAGCGAGATCCCGGCCGAGCTCCCCGAGGGGGCGGTGCCGATCGAGGCCAAGCTCCTCGCCGACGGCTGGAGCATCGAAGCCCACATCACCGCCGCAGCCCTCCCCGGCTGGGATCCGGCCGAGATTCCCCGGCTCGGGTTCTTCGCCGCCGTGATCGATCGCCGCCTCGGGCGGATCCCCTACGGCGCGCCTCCTGAGTATCCGTGGGAGAGCGATCCGACGACTTGGATGGAGCTCGAGTTGTCGGGGGCATGACTCGACCACGTCGGACCGTCAGCGGCGTCGCCCCCGGTTCAGCGGCTTCGATAGCGAGCGCTGCCGAAGGCGAGGATCGGCAGGAAGATAAACGGCAGGAAGAACAGCCCACAGGCGAACCCGGTCCCCTTGCCGAAGTTCCGTGCCAGCCCCTGGCAGTTGAGCGCCCAGACGAGCGCGTAGAGCAGCCACGCCAGCGCCATGATGCCCGAGGCGGCCACGGTGCCAGCCAGCCCGGCGAGGTTCACGACGACCGCGCTGATCTGGGGGAGAAAAAAGACGGTGAGCAACCCCATCGGCAGTCCGGCGATGTCGAGGAAGACCGCGTTGCCGAAGAACGGGATCAGGCACTCCCAGCCTCCCCGGCCAGCCTTGGTGAAGATCCGCCAGACGGTGATCAAGCCGCCGATACTGATCACGAGCGCAGCGAATACCAGCCCGAAGATCCAGCCGAGGAGTTCACCCCTTGCCTTTGGCGACATGGGCTGGCCCCCTCCCTGCCGCTCCAGGTCACGCTTGGCCCCCTCTCGAACGGCCTCCTCGAACTGCTTCGGATCAAACGCGGCGCTCGGATTGCGGATCTGTTCGAGGGCTTTCTCCCTGATCTTGTTCGTTTCGGCGATCGTCTCCCGCAGGCTGCGGTCGGTGTTGACGATCTGATCGTGCCTGCTCTGCGAGGCATCGACCGGCAGGTCCTTCCATCCGGACTCCTGCGGCTCGCTCCTCCCCTGTCCCGCTACCACTTCGGGCCGCTCGACCATGGTCGGCAGGGCCACGGCGGCAAACGTGGCGATCGAGGGCGTTTCCAGGCGGCGGATCCCCTGCTCGAGCGACTCGTTCGGCTGGAGCCTGACGAGCGGGCTGGACGAATAGACGAGGTTTTCCGACCAGGCCACGCCATCCGCCGAGCCCATGCGTCGAAGTAAGAGAAGTACGCCCCCGGAAGCGACAAAGTCGTCGAGAAGGCCCGAAAACCTGCCGAAGACCAGTGAAACACGCTCCCCGTTGAGTCGATTCCCCCGTAGAACAGTGCTTCAAGCCAACGAAGAAACGCTCAAGACGACCAACCGCCCCAGGGCGATTGCGCGATACTGGGGTATATGGCATGATTAGGTAAGGTACGCTTTGGTTCGTGCTCTCAGAGCATGTCAGCGTGCCGTGGTCATGGAGGACTGCCCGTGCCAATTACGAAGTCGAGTATCCCGAGTATCCAGGTTCAT
>SIAG01000047.1 GCA_009691925.1 Planctomycetaceae bacterium | reverse complement strand
ATCCTCGAGTTCGACGGGCAGGCGATCGACGACGACGACCACCTTGTCAGCCTCGTGAGCGTCACGCCCACCAATCGCAACGTGTCGCTGGGGGTGTTCCGCGGCCGCCAGCGGATCGAGCTCCAGACGCCGGTTGCCAGCCGTGAGCAATTCGAACCCCGCTGACGGGAAAGGGATGAGGATGGAGGGGATGGCGGCGAACATGCTCGGATGGCTCAAGGGGATTGCCCCGGGCTCGCGCTCGCTCCTCGATGCGTCGGCACGGAGGGTCGTCACCGAGATTGAGAGCTTGTCGGCCGAGATGGCGGGCTTGAGCGACGCCGCCCTGCGGCGCACGGCCCGATCTCTCTCCTACCGGGCCAAGGCGGGGGAACCGATCGAGTCACTGATGGTGGAGAGCTTCGCGGCGACGCGTGAGGCCGGACGTCGCACCAACGGCATGCGGCATTACGACGTGCAACTCCTCGCCGGGGTGGCGCTGGTGCGCGGGGCGATCGTCGAGATGCAGACCGGCGAGGGGAAAACGCTCGTCGCCACCCTCCCGCTGGGCCTCTACGCCCTGTGTGGGAAGGGGGCCCATCTCGCCACGGTCAACGACTATCTCGCCAAACGCGACGCCGAGTGGATGGAGCCGATCTACCGTGTCCTCGGGCTGTCGGTCGGCATCGTCCAGTCGCAGATGGGGTTCGACGAGCGCCGCGAGGCCTACGCCAAGGATGTCACCTACGGCACGGCCAAGGAATTCGGGTTCGACTTCCTGAAAGACCGCCTCATGGGGCGCGAGATCGCGGAGGGGCGCGGCGACCTCGGGGCGATGCTCACTGGCGACGCCACGTCGCAGGCCGCGAAGCTCCTCCAGCGGCCGTATTGGTTCGTGCTGGTCGATGAGGCCGATAACGTGCTCATCGACGAGGCCCGCACGCCGCTGATCATCTCTTCGCCGCCGGGCGAGGCCCAGGCGACCGAGGAGTCGTTATTCCGCTTCGCCGCCGGGGCCGCGGCGCTGCTGGACATCGACGAGGATTTCGAGGTCGATGTCCAGAAGCAGAGCTGCGAGCTTCTCGGGCCGGGGCGAAGTCGCGTCCGCGCCCTCGAGCGGCCCCCGCTCCTTGAGAGCTTGAGCCTCCTCGCGCTCTACGATGCCGTCGAACGGGCCCTGCGTGCCAAGCGGTTCTTCAACCGCGACCGGCAGTATGTCGTCCGCGACGGCAAGGTCGTGATCATCGACGAGTTCACCGGCCGGGCCGCGGAGGGGCGGACCTGGCGGGACGGGCTCCATCAGGCGGTCGAGGCGAAGGAGGGGATCGAGGTGACGGTGCCCTCGGGGCACGCCGCCCGGATCACGATCCAGGATCTCTTTGCCCGCTGGCCGCACCTCGCCGGCATGACGGGGACGATCGCGACCAGCGCCTCCGAGATCAGCCGCACCTACGACGTCGGCGTGGCCGCGGTCCCGACCAACCGGCCCGCGATCCGCCAGCGCCTCCCCGCCGTCGTCTCCGCGATCCAGGGGGAGAAGTTCGAGCGGATCGTCGCCGAGACGGTCGCCATTCACGCCTCGGGCCGCCCGGTTCTGATCGGGACCCGCTCGATCGACAAGTCGGAGGAGCTCTCCCGCCTCCTCACCGCGGCCGGGTTGGAGCATACCGTGCTGAATGCTAGGCAGATCGATCGCGAGGCGGAGATCGTCGCCCGGGCCGGTCAGCCGGGACAGATCACCGTCTCGACAAACATGGCCGGCCGTGGCACCGACATCCGGCTCGGCGAGGGGGTGCCCGAGATGGGGGGCCTGCACGTCATCTGCACCGAGTTCCACGACTCGGCGCGGATCGACCGGCAGCTTGTCGGCCGCTGTGGCCGGCAGGGGGATCCCGGCACCTGGCGGCAGTATGTCTCTCTCGACGACGACATCCTCGTGGGGGGGTATGGCCCCGATCGGGCCCGACGCGTCGTCGCCAGGCTCCGGGCCGGTCTCGGCGGAAATCCGGAGCGGCTCCTCGCCTCATTCACGAAGGCGCAGCGCCTTGTTGAGGGGCGACATGTCCGACAGCGACGGGTGCTTGAGTATGTCGAGCGGCAACGCGCCGAGGCCCATATCCAGATGAGTCAGGATCCCTATCTCGATTCGGCCTCTTGATCCGTGCGGTCATCCAACGGCCCATTGGCCCGGCCCGAATCACGCCCCCCAGGTTGTCCCCAGGTATCCCCCCAGTTAACCCCGCTTCGGCCGGCTGCCCCCTGACCGGGGCGACCGCTGGCTACCGCCACGAGGCGCCAACAGACTGGGGATCATGTCTTTGCCGCTGGATGCGGCGGCCGTCGAAAAATGTCAGGGATGACTTTTTCCACCAACAGCCAAGTTCGGCGTTGACTTCGCCCGCCCTGCCTGTGACCCTCCTGCCCCTCATTCCCCCGGGGGAGCGTGGAAAGGTGTCGAGGAACGAGATGGATTCCAGCGGGCCGCTTCGATCCGCCCGTCCGCAGCATTTCGCCGCCGTCTGGCTGGTGGGGATGGCTCTCGCGCTTCCGATGGCGCGGCCAGCCTCCGCCGCGGAACAGGATCCACCCCCGCCCTTCTCCGCTGCCACGCCCGCTGCCGGACCGGCCGAGGGAGCGGAGCGACCACCGGACGATCTGGCACCGCTGCCCGACGATCCCGGGACCGCCTTCGCGCCCCCCGCGCCGTTCCCGCTCGGCGGGGTCGACACGCTTCCCCCGTTCGCCGCCGATCCCCCCGCCAACGGTCCGGGCCAGCGCGCTGCCGACGGGGTGGGGCCCCCCGGCGACAGCCCGCTGGCCCCGGTCGGTGGATCGCCGCCGGCATCCGCCGATGGGACAGTCTCCGTCCTCGTGCGGTCGGCGGCGCCTGCGGCGGTCGCGCGCGGCGCGACCAGCGGCCCTTTCCCACCTTCCTCGACGGGGAGCCTGCTTCCAACGCCGCCACGCACCGCGTTCCCTCCCCCCTCGGTCGGGCTGAATGTGGCTCCGCCGCCGAGCGCTCTGGCCAACCCGGCCGCCGATCTCGTCGCGCGGGGGCTCGAGCTGCCGTTTCCGCTCGTGGCCGGCAGCACCACCGCCGACATCGCCCCGCCGCGCCCGTTGGCGCTCCTGGAGGCCCTGGAGCGTTCTGGCGACAGGACGCGCCGCCTCTGGATCACCCAGGCCTACTGGAAACTCGCCGCGGCCGCGGCGCGGGTGCGGTTCGCGGCCGAAGCCGAGGAGCGCCTGGCGCTGGTGGCGCCGGGGGGGAGCCCCGACGATCTCGAGCTGCTGGATCTCGCCACCGCGACGGCCCGCGGAGAGAGCGCCTCGGCGGGGGTCGAGCTCGTCGCCGCGCAGCAGGAGATCGTCGATCTGGTCCGGTTGCCGGTCACCGATCCCCCGCCGTGGCCGGTCGATCGTCCCCTCACAGCCGCCTACCAGACCCATTTCGACACGATCTTCGCCCGGCGGCCAGCCACCGGCAGGGTGCGGGCCATTCATCGGCAATTGCCGCTGCACTATGCGGCGGTAGTGGCACGGGCCGAGGCGGCCGTGACGGCGGAGCGCCGGTTCACCACCATCGAGGCCCTTCATGCCCAGGGGAGCCAGCCGATCGGCGAGGTCCTCTCCGCCCACGACGCGGTGACCAATCAGGGGGAGGCCTTCGTCCGGGCCGTTCGGGGCTACAACCTCGACATCTCCGAGTATGTCATGGCGGTGGCGGATCTCTCGGTTCCCGACGAGCAGTTCGCGATCATGCTTATCGGCCAGCCGACCCCGTGGCGGCAGCCGATGGCGGCGGTGCCTCCGTTTGCCAGCAATGACCGGGTGGTGCCCGTGGCCGGGCAGTCGTTCCCGGTGAGCCAACCGCCGCTGTCTCCAGACGTTTTCCAGGCCGGCACCCCCATTCTCCAAACGCCTCCGGCCGTCGGTCTCCCAGGGGCGAATCCGCTGGCACCGGGCAGATTCGCTCCGCCCCCGAACGCGCCCGGGGGCGCCCCGTTCCCCCCCGCCGGCGCACCGTTGGGCGGCTGATCACCCCCTGTGGGCTGCCGGGGAATGCCAGGAACGGCTTGCGTCAGGGCCCCGGGCCGCGATGATTCGGTATGGCCACTGCTCCCCTCCCGCCGCTGTCCGCCCCGGCCGCACCGCCGCTGCCTGCGGGGCTGACCCCTGCCCCTGCCACGGTCCCGCTGAAAATCGGCCCGGTCGTCGTCGATCCGCCGATCCTTCAGGCGCCGATGGCCGGCTACACGAATTACGCCTACCGCCAAGTGGTGCGGGAGTTCGGGGGGGCTGGATTACTCGCGACGGAGATGATCGCCGCCCGCAGCGCGACCTGGTTGGAGACCAACCGTGGTGAGCATCCGGACCGGTTGTGGGGGGTGAGGGATGAACCTCGGCCGCTGGCGGTGCAGATGTGGGACAACGATCCCGACAACCTCGCCCGCGTCGGTCGGCGGCTGGCGAAAGACTTCGGGGTCAGTGTCGTCGACCTCAATTTCGGCTGTCCAGTGCGTCAGGTGACGGTCAAGGCCCAGAGCGGATCGTGGCTCCTCCGCGACCCCGACCGTGTCGGTGCCATTGTCGCCCGCGTCGTCGAGGCGTGCGACGGCGTGCCGGTGACGGCGAAGATTCGGCTCGGCTGCAGCGACGATTGCCGCACGGCCATCGAGGTGGCGCAGCGCATCGAGGAGGCCGGGGCATCTTGTCTCACGGTCCACGGCCGGGTGGCGTCACAGTTCTTCTCCGGGGATGCCGATTGGAGTGCCATCGCCGCGGTCAAGCGGGCGGTGTCGCGGATGCCGGTGGTGGGAAATGGCGACATCGATTCCGCCGCCACCGCCGTGGCCCGGCTCCGGGAGAGTGGCGTCGACGGCGTCATGATCGCGCGCGAGGCGCTATCCCGACCATGGATTTTCGCCCAGACCGCCGCGCTCCTCCGCGGCGAACCCCTCCCCCCCGATCCCGGCCTCCCCGAACAAAAGGAGCTCGTGCTCCACCATTACGACCTTGTCTGCCGGCGATTCGGCATCGAGCGGGGAACGCTCCTGATGCGGAAGTTTGCCTGCGCCTATGCCCAAGGCCTCGCCGGGGCCAGGGAGTTCCGCGGGCGGGTGTCGCGCGTCGAGACCCGCGAGGCGTTTCTCGAAGTCATGCGGGTCTATTTCCCGTCGGCACAGGCGGGCCACGAGGAAACCGCATGACGCCCTCGCCTGCGAGGCTTCCACGAGAGGGAATATTTTTCGCATGAGGCTTTGTCAAAAAAGACTTGGAGCGTAGAATGCCGCGATGAACACGGCCCTCAATCCATCAACGACTTCGCAGTGTCCGGCCGACTTGGGGGCTTCCAAGCCGACTTCGGCGCCCCGTGCCGAGAAGCGATCGGAATTGCGGGCCTCTGACTCGGTCCTCGTCGAACTGCTGCGGACCAACGGCCAGACCGGCGTTGGAGAACTGGCGTCGGCCTTGCGTGTGACCGCGACGGCGGTGCGGCAGCGGCTCGAGCGGCTGATGCGCGAGGGGATCGTGATGCGGGAGGTGGTGATCACTTCCGCCGATGGAGGCTCCTCCGGCGCGAGGCGGCGGGGGCGTCCGGCCCATGTCTACGGTCTCACCGAGAAGGGTGTCCGCACGGGGGGAGACAACTTCCGTGACTTGGCCGTGGTCCTGTGGAGCGAGATTCGCCGGGTGGAATCCCCGGAAGTACGCCGGGGGCTCCTCTCCCGCATCGGCTCGGCGATGGCTGGGCTCTATGAAGAGCAGGTCGCCGGCGGAACGCTCCACGAGCGGCTCGAGCGGGTAGCGGGGGTCTTTCGCGACCGCCAGATCACCTGCGCCGTCGAGTACACCTCGAAGCCTGATGGGGGCCAACTCGCCGTCCTCACCAATCATGTCTGCCCCTACCCGGAGATCGCCGAACAGGATCGGGGCATCTGCGCGGCGGAGCGACTGATGCTCCAAGATCTTCTGCACACCTCAGTGTCGCTGGCGAGCTGCCGTCTCGACGGCTTCGACTGCTGCCGCTTCGCCGTCGGCGTCGGCGCGGAGGCTGTGGCGGACACCGGCGAGGAGTAATGCTTTTTTCCAGTTATTTTCCCGGCCCGATTCTGCGGCCCGGGCGTCTGTTGTTGGCCCCTTCCATCCTGCCGCGCGGCGGGGTCAATTGGTTCTTTCCCCATCTCCGGGGACCGCTCGATTCGAGGCTCTGGCCTCGCCGACTCGTTCACGAACACACTGCGGAGGATCACGCATGACCCAGCCCTGGATCGAAGGCCGCTTCGAAGAAAACCTCGTTCTCACCACCGTTGAGCAGGCGATCAATTGGGCCCGCCAGTCGAGCATCTGGCCGATGACCTTCGGGCTGGCCTGCTGTGCCATCGAGATGATGGCCGCCGGGGCGGGCCGCTACGATCTCGATCGGTTCGGCGCCGGAGCCTTTCGTGCCTCCCCGCGGCAGGCCGATCTGATGGTCGTGGCCGGGACGGTCACCTTCAAAATGGCCAGTCGCGTCCGTCGCCTCTACAACCTCATGCCTGATCCGAAATACGTGATCGCGATGGGGGCCTGCACCACCGGCGGTGGGCCGTACTTCAAGTGGGGCTATCACGTCGTCAAGGGGGTCGACTTGGTCGTTCCGGTAGACGTCTACGTTCCTGGCTGCCCGCCCCGCCCGGAGAGCCTCCTCGAGGGGCTGATGCGGATCCAAGACAAGATCGTCGGCCAGCGGATCGCCAAGCGGTCGGATGGTCTCGGCAAGATCGATGACGAACTGCCGATCCCCCATCACTCCGGCTATGTCACTTCCCCCGTCGCCGACGGCGCGCTTGTGTTCGATCACCAGAAGGTCCAGCCCTGAACGGGATCCTTTCCATGCAGCAGCACCAAGAACATCATCCGGATCAGCTCGTCATCCGCGGCCTCCATGTCGCCGTCGAGGGGCAGGAGATCCTCAAGGGGGTCGATCTGACCATCGCCCGGGGTGAGATCCACGCGTTGATGGGCCCCAACGGCTCCGGCAAGAGCACGCTGGGCTATGCCATTATGGGCCATCCCTCCTATGAGGTGACCGCCGGCACGATCGAACTGGTCGACGCCGACGAGGCCCGGCACGATCTCCTCGCCATGGAGCCGGACGAGCGGGCGCGGGCGGGAGTGTTTCTTGCCTTCCAGCGGCCGATGGCGATCCCCGGGGTGCGGCTGGCCGACTTCCTCCGCCACGCGGTGACCAACGTCCGCAATCCGGAGCGGAAGGAGGGGCAGGAGCTGATGCCGATGAAGGATTTCCGCTCCGAACTCAAGGCGAAGATGGCGGAACTCTCGATCGATTCAGAGTTCGCCCGTCGATACGTCAACGAGGGCTTCTCCGGCGGCGAGATGAAGCGGGCCGAGATCCTCCAACTGGCGATGCTCCAGCCCCGCTTTGCGATTCTCGACGAGACCGACAGCGGGCTCGATGCCGACGCCGTCCGGCTCGCCAGCCAGAGCATCGCGAAGATCGGCGGGGCCGCCGGCGGGGCCGCCAGCGGTGCCGCTGCGATGGGGATCCTTATCATCACTCATCACGAACAACTCCTCGAGCACAACGTGCCCCACCGGACGCACGTGATGCTTGGTGGCCGGATCGTCGAATCGGGGGGTGCCGAGCTCGCTGCCGAGCTCCACAAGCGGGGCTACGAGCGGATCCGTGCTGCCTATCCCGATGCGGCCGCCGCGGAGCGTGCGATGGAGAATGCAGCGAAAAACCCCGAGGCTGCTGGCGTCTGACAGTGCCCTCCGCGGCCGGCCTCCCCTGCCGGTCGATTACGAATCCTGACCGATTTCCCGCTTGCCCAGAGGTTTGCAGTCATGGTCACCGACACCAAGGAATCGAGCACCCTCGCCCTCGGCGAGATCAACAAGTACGACTTCCGCACCGATTCGCCGGCGGTCTTCAAGGCCCGTCGTGGCATCGACGCCAACATCGTCTCCCAGATCTCGGAGATGAAGCGCGAGCCGTCCTGGATGCTTGATTTCCGCCTCAAGTCGCTCGATCTCTTCAACAGCCGTCCGATGCCACACTGGGGCGGAGACATCGGCATCGACTTCCAGCAAATCTTTTATTACCTCAAGCCGACGGATCACCAGGGAAAGACCTGGGACGACGTCCCGGAGGAGATCAAGAAGACGTTTGAACGCCTGGGGATCCCCGAGGCGGAGCGGAAGTTTCTCTCCGGGGTGAAGGCGCAGTTCGAGAGCGAGGTGGTCTACGGATCGCTCCAGGAGGATCTGGCGAAGAAGGGTGTGATCTTCACCGATACCGACACCGCCGTCCGCGAGCACCCTGACCTCCTGCGGGAGTACTTCGGGAAGATCATCCCCCCGACCGACAATAAGTTCGCCGCGCTCAATTCGGCGGTCTGGTCGGGCGGTTCGTTTATCTACGTCCCCAAGGGAGTGTCGATCGAGTTCCCGCTCCAGGCCTATTTCCGTATCAACGCCGAGAGCATGGGGCAGTTTGAGCGAACGCTGATCATCGTCGACGAGGGGGCCCATGTGCACTACGTCGAGGGCTGCACCGCCCCGATGTACACGACCGAGAGCCTCCATTCGGCGGTCGTCGAGGTGATCGTGAAGAAGCACGGCCGCTGTCGCTACACGACGATCCAAAACTGGGCCAACAACATCTACAACCTCGTCACGAAGCGGGCCGTCTGCCGCGAGGCCGCGACGATGGAATGGATCGATGGCAATCTCGGCAGCCACCTGACGATGAAATATCCGGCCGTGTGGATGACCGAGCCGGGGGCCCACGGGGAGATCCTCTCGATCGCTTTCGCCTCGGCCGGCCAGCATCAGGATGCCGGTGCCAAGCTCGTTCATGCCGCCCCTCACACCAGCGGCCGGATCGTCTCCAAGAGCATCTCGAAGAACGGCGGCCGGGCGAGCTACCGTGGGCTGGTGAAAGTCGAGGCGGGGGCTCGGAAGAGTAAGTCAAGCGTCGTCTGCGACGCCTTGATCCTCGACGACCGCAGCCGGAGCGACACCTATCCCTACATTGAGGTCGAGGAGCAGGATGTCTCGATCGGGCACGAGGCGAGTGTCTCCAAGATCGGCGAGGAGCAACTCTTCTACCTCACCAGCCGCGGCCTCACCGAAGCCGAGGCGAGCACGATGATCGTCGGCGGCTTCATCGAGCCGCTCGTCAAGGAGCTCCCGATGGAGTATGCGGTGGAGATGAACCGACTCATCCAACTGCAGATGGAGGGGTCTGTCGGGTGAACCCCGGTCGACCAACGACGAACACAGCATGACGACCGCCACCCCCACTCCCCCTGCCACGATCCCCGCTCCGACGGGATTCGACCGTCACCTCCTCGACCGGCTGCTGGCTGGTTCGTCGCTCCCCGACTGGGCCATCGCGCTTCGCCGGGCTGCGGTCGATCGGCTCACCGCTCTCTCCCTCCCCGGCCGGGGAGAAGAGAACTGGATGCGGACCGACCTGCGGTTGTTCCAACCGCGCGCTTGGGTCGGCGCGGCAGAGCAGACCACGGCCCCTGGGGGACCGCTCCCCGAGGCTCTGCTTGAGTCGGCCACGCAGGCGGCCGCCGCGGTGGCCGGTACGCAGGCCTTCGGTGGCCGGATCGCCTCGCTCGACGGGCATGTCGTCCGCGATGAGCTCGATCCGGCCCTCGCCGGGCAGGGGGTTTTGTTTGGTACCCCGGAGCGGATCCTGGCCACCCACGGGGAGCAACTCCGGGCGCGCTGGTTCTCCGCCGTCGATGGCGGCGCGGACTGGTTCGCCGCCATGCATGCCGCCTTCCACCGTGCCGGGGCCGTGCTGTGGGTGCCCGCCGGGGTGCGGCTGACCGCACCGCTCCATGTCCTCTCGGCGATCAGCCCCGGTGGCCTCGATACGAGCCATGTCCTTGTCGTCCTCGACGAGGGGGCGGAGGCGACCGTGCTCACGGAGACGGTCGGTGGGGGCGACACGGGCGCCGACGGCGGCTTCCACTGCGGAGCCACCGAGATCGTCGTCGGTCGCAAGGCGTCGCTACGGATGGTGAACCTCCAGAATTGGAACCGCGGGGTGTGGCATTTCGCCCGCCAGCGGGCCGTTGTCGAGGCCGGTGGCAAGCTCCAGTGGACGCTCGCCGCCCTCGGCAGTCGGCTGTCGCAGGTCCAACAGGATGTCGCGCTGGTCGGTCGCGGCGCCGACGCCCAGGTCAACGGCGTGATGTTCACCGAGGGACGGCAGCAACTGGTCTACAACACGCTTCAGCACCACATGGCACCGGGTTGCCATAGCGATCTCCTCTACAAGGGGGCGCTTCAGGACCGCTCGCGGTTGGTGTGGCGCGGAATGATCAAGGTCGACAAGGCGGCTCAAAAGACCGACGGCTATCAGCGGAACGACACGCTCATGCTCTCGCGCGAGGCACGCTCGGATTCGATCCCTGGCCTGGAGATCGAAGCCGACGATGTCCGTTGCACCCACGGCGCGACCAGCGGCCGGGTCGATGAGGAGCAGATCTTCTACGCCCAGGCCCGGGGGCTGACGGCCGACGAGGCCGCCAGGCTCGTTGTCGCTGGATTCTTCCAGCAGGTGTTTGACCGGATCACGATCCCCCCGGTGCGCGAGGCGCTTTCGGCGGCGATCGGTGGGCGGATCCGACGGGTCTCCTGACGGCATTGGCCGCCGTCTTTGTGGTGGCTGGCGGAAGTGCCGGGTCTGTCGGCGGCGAAAAAACGAACGCTGGCGAGAGTGGCGTGGCTGGAACCCGATTCCGGGAGGATGAGCGATGGCTGATTTCGTGCGGGTGGCCACGGCAGGCGAACTGCCCGATCCGGGGTCGACCGTGGTCGAGGTTGATGGCGAATTGATCGCCCTGTTCCATGTCGAGGGGGCGTACTACGCGCTCGATGACGTCTGCACCCATGATGGCGGGCCCCTCGGCTCTGGAGAGATCGTCGGTCACAAGGTCGCCTGTTCCCGCCATGGTGCGAAGTTCGACATCCGTACCGGAGCGGCGCTCTCGATGCCGGCAGTCCGGGCCACGCGGGCTCACGAGGTGAAAGTCGAGGCCGGGGAGGTGTGGGTGCGGTTGCGGAGCGGTCACGGCGCCGATGGCCCGGTGGCCCAAGCCCCTGTCGCGAAACCGGCCACGGGCTTCCCGATCGCTCCGCCCGCTGCCGCTGCCCTATCGTCGACAGGGGGCGCCGTCACGGCTCCGTCTGCCACCGCCGCCGGAGCACTCTGCGAGGATGGCGTCCGGGAATTGCTCAAGCAGGTCAAGGATCCGGAACTGTTTGTCAACATCGTCGATCTGGGGCTGATCTACGGCGTCAGTCTCGCTCCTTCGGCGGAGATTCCCGGCAAGCAGCAGGTGTCGGTCGACATGACGATGACAAGCCCGGCCTGCCCGGCCGGTCCGCAGCTGATCGGCGACACAAAGCGGGCCCTCGCCGCCCATCCCGATGTGGCGGGGGTGGAGGTGCGGATCGTCATGGATCCCCCCTGGACCCCCGACCGCATGACCGACGACGCCCGCGATCAACTCGGCATTTTTTGAGGGATCCTCTCCCCGTGCGGGTCGTGCTCCACGAATGGTGCTGCTCGGGAGGGCTGCGGATGCCGGAGGCGGCCGCCGTCTGCGGGGATGCCGGGGGCGTGGCGGCAGGCCTCGCCGTCGAGGGACGGGCGATGCTCGGGGCGCTGCTTTGTGATGGCCTCCGGGCGGACGACCTCGAGCTGACGCTGCTCCTCGACGGCGCGGAAGATAGGCCGCTGCCACCGGGAGTCGACCACGATCGGGTGACGGTGATCCGCGTCCCGGAAGGCGATGAACGGAGAAGTCTGGCGGAGGCGGCGGCCGGAGCCGATTGGACGCTGATCGTGGCGCCGGAGACCGACGGCTGCCTTGCCGACCGCGTGGCGCTGGCCCGTGCGGCGGGCGGGCGCGTGGCCGCTGCCGGTGGAGCTTTCATCACCCTTGCCGCCGACAAACAGGCCACCGCCCTCGCGCTGGCGGGGGCCGGCGTGGCGGTTCCGGCTGGGTGTCTCCTGCCGGCCGGGAAACGGCTCCCCGACGCGTTCCGGAGGCCGGCCGTGGCCAAGGCCCTCGACCGCTGTGGCGGTGACGGGCTCGTCGTCGTGCCGCACGGGGCTGATCTCCCCCCTGCCCCGCTCCCCCGCCGGGTCGAGGCGTTCGTTGCCGGGGTGCCGGTGGGGGTCTCCTGCCTGTGCGGACCCGCCGAGATGATCGCCCTGCCGCCGGTCCGGCAGCGGTTCTCCACGGGGATCAGTCCCCGCTATCTGGGGGGCGATCTGCAGTTGGGTCAGCTGCTCGGCGATCGGGCCATGGCCCTGGCCCGTCGGGCCATCCGGGGTCTCGAGTCGCCGGTCCGGCGGGCCGGTGGGTGGGTCGGAGTCGACATGATCCTCGGCGATCGGGAAGATGGTTGCGACGATCGTGTCCTCGAGATCAATCCGCGGATGACGACGTCGTTCGTGGGGCTCTCGACCCTTGGGACGGCGAGCCTGCTGCGGGCGATGCTGGCGATCGCCGCCGGCGATCCGTTTATCTGGCCCGGGGCGTCGACCGGAGCGGACGGTGCCTTCGCTGTCGGGAATGGGGCTCTCGATGGATCGACACCGCGCTGAATCACCCGCCGGCCGGGTCCTCGCCTTCGATGTCGGTGGTGCCAATCTCAAGGCAGCTGATGGACGCGGCCGCGTGCACGCCGAGACCTTCGCGCTGTGGCGCCGCCGCGACGAGCTGGCCGGTCGGCTGACGGCGATCGCGGCGGCCTGGCGCCCCGAGCGGATCGTCGCCACGATGACCGGCGAGATCGCCGACTGCTTCCCCGACCGCGCAGCGGGTGTGGCCGCGATCGTCGCCGCGTTGCAGAGCGCCGCGGGGGCGGTGGAGGCCGACCTCGGCATCTATCTCGTCGACGGCCGTCTGGTCGCCCCCGAGGTCGCCCTTGCCACCCCCCGCGCCGCCGCCGCCTCAAACTGGCATGTCCTCGCCCGGCTCGCCGCCGCCGCGGCAGAGTGTGACGACGGGCTGCTCATCGACGTCGGTTCGACGACCACCGACATCCTCCTACTCGACCGCCAGGGAGCACGCCCGTCGGCGACCGACGATGCCGGGAGGATGGCTAGCGGCGAATTGGTCTACACCGGGATCGAGCGGACGCCGTTGGCTGCGCTGGTGCGTTCCCTGCCGCTGGCGGGCCGGCGCCGTCCGCTGGCCGCCGAATATTACGCATCGTCCCAGGACGCCTGGCTCCTCCTCGGCGGGATCCCCGAGAACGGGGCGTCGGGCGACACCGCTGATGGCCGCCCCGCCACCCGCGAGGGGGCACGGGTTCGCCTGGCTCATCAGGTCCTCGTCGAGCCGGCCGAGGTCAGCCTCGACGAGGCGACGCTCGCGGCCGAGCGCCCGGCCGCCGTGCAGGTGCGCCTCGTCGCCGGGGCGATCCGCCGTGTGCTCGCCAGAGGGCATCGCTCGCCCGAGCGTGTCATCGTCTCCGGGCACGGCGCCGTGTTGGCCAAGCGAGCTTTAGAGCGGGCCGGGATCTTCGCCCCGGCGGTCGATCTCGAGGAGCGGCTTGGGGGGGCGCTCTCGAGGGCCGCTCCGGCGCATGCTCTGGCGCTGGTCGCGCTGGGAGAGCTGCGATGACGCCCTACCGGAGCCGATCGGGCTGGTGGTTTGGCGACCTGGGGAATGCCTCGGGGGATGCCTCGGGGGAGCCGCTGGCCGCGTCGCCTACCGGGGCGCCGGAGGTGATCCGCTTCGGCGGAAGCCTCCTTGAGCGAGCCGAGTGGCCCGAGCTCGTCGGCCTTCTCCTCGAAGCGCCTTTCGGGGGCGGGCCCAGCCCGCCGCTGACGCTCGTCGTCGGCGGTGGCGGCGTGGTCGAGGGGCTGCGTGGCATCGATCGGAGGCGCCCCCTCGATCAGCGCCTCGTCCATCGGTTGGCGATCGATTGTATGGGGATCACGGCCCGGCTCGTCGCCTCCACGCTCGGCCTGCCGCTGGTGACGCGGCCGATCGACCGCCACGCCGTGCTCGACATCGCCGGCTGGCTGGCGGCCGATCCGGCGCGGGGCGCGGGGATCCCGGCATCGTGGAGCGTGACGAGCGATTCGCTCGCCGCCATCGTGGCTGCCGCCCATGCCTGCGACCTCCTCCTGGCGAAGAGTGTCCCCCCGCCGCGGCCACCGGGAGCCGCTCGGGAGATGAATCTCGCGTCGCTGGCCGGCCTCGGCTGGGTCGACGGGTGGTTTCCCGAGGCAGCGGCAGGCGTGGCGAGGGTCCGCTGGGCCGCGCCGGCACGCGGGTCGAAGCTGCGAGCGCCGAAAGGGAGAGGGAGAGGGAGGCGAGTGGGCTGAGGTCAGTCCCACCACCAAGCGGTGTCGGCCCGGGCGCCGAGGGCTGCGGTGCGCGTCGTTGCGACATCATCCGATTCGACCGTGTTCGTTGCGAATCCCCACGGCTGGAATTGGATGCCGCCGGAGGCACTTACCACCCACCGGCCCCCCTTCTTCACCCCGCTGGCGACGGTTGGAACGGTGGAGGGGGCTTCGTAGGAGGGGAGGCGGACACGGTCGGCATCGAGGAGCCCCGACAGATCGAGGCCCGCCTTGCGGTCGAGTTGCTGCCCCTGGATGAGGGCGGCGACAACGGCGAGATCGACGCAGTTGGCCAGCTCGGCGAACACCGGATGCTTCGCGGAGAGGGCATCGTACTTCGCGCTGAAGCCGTCGCACCACTTCTGCGCCACCTTGTCGGTCGGGCCGGCCCCGCGCTTCACGCCGTCCTTCGCGAACACGTCGTTCTCGGTGAGGCAGGCGATCTTTCGGCCGGAGAGCCGGAAGGCGAGCTCGTCGGCGTCGCGGGCGATCGGGTCATACGACGCCTCGAGCCAGAAGCGGGGGAGCGTGCCGACGCTGGCGTTGGCGGGAACCGTCGCCAGGTAGCTGGGAAGGTCATTCAGTCCGGAGGGCTCGAGGCCCATGCCGATCCGCTTCAGTCGGTAGTCGGCGGCAACGAGCACGCGGGCGAAACGGCTGTCGGTCGGCACGCCGCCGATGCGGACATTCTGGGGGCCGAGAACCTCTTCCATCTTCCGCAATGTTCCGGCCGGATCGGCGGCACTGGCCTGCTGGAGTTTGAGAAACTTCTGCAGGTCGGCGACGCGCTCGGGGGCCGGATCGATCGAGCACAGCAT
>SIAG01000046.1 GCA_009691925.1 Planctomycetaceae bacterium | reverse complement strand
GCCCCCAACGCTCCTGCGTGGTGAGGGCCATGAACACGGCCGTGGCGACCATGATGGCGCCAGCCCCGCCCCGGGAATGGGCCAGCATGCCGACGGTCCAGAATGCCCCGGCGAAGACGACCAGCGCGAGCGTCCCCCCCGCCCACGACCAGATCGGCCCGCGCAGAAGTTGCCGGCAGAGGGCGATGAACAGCGGCAGCGTCAAGTACATCCCGGCCGCAAAGTGGTTGCTGACGACGTACGACCCCATCCCGTCGCCGATCTGCCAGCGCGGCAGGTAGTACTGCTCGTCCCCGACACGCACCGGCCCCGACTGCGAATACTCAATGAACCCGGCGGTGCGCACCGGCGGGAGGACGGTCGTGCACCAGGAGACGTTCTCCTCCGGTCCCCTCAGATCATGCCGGCCGAGCACCACGTGATCCTCGTTCTGCGGATAGACGATCCCCAATCCCCACACCATCAGGCCGGCCAAGGCGATCGCCGCGCAGAGCACGAGGCGCCGCAGGGGACGGCGGCACAGATCCATCGTCACGACGGTGGCCGAGAGCCCGAGGAACACCTGCCGGATCGCCGCCGCCGTGGCGCCCGGATCGATGGAAATCGTGCCCCACCGCAACGGCTCCCCGTCGGTGACCGCTCCCCAGCGATCGGCCGAGAACGGCGCGACGAGGGCCAGGAGCGGCGCGGGGAGGGGAATGAGTTGGAGGATCGCCCCTCCGGCCACGGTGATCGGCAACCAGGCCAACCATCCTGAGCGGGGGGCCGTCACGGCCCAGAGAATGGTCGCCGCGCCGACGAGAAGGTTGATCCCCAGTTTGCCGAGCGGATGGGTTCCCCCCAGCGCCAACGGCCCGAACATCGCCGCCAGGGCGAGGAGGGCAACGGCCGCCAGTTCCGCTAGACGCCGCCACAGCGGCTCCTCGGGGAGTGCCGCTGCCTCACGGATTCCGAGGATAAGTGATGTGTTACCGGCGGGCATGTGGCCGTTGTCCGATGGAATCCGCGGCGGAACCCCCCGAGTTTACCCAACCTTCCCCGGCTCTCCCATCGCAGTCCCGCCAAATCGATGCGGGGTGGGCCCACGTCCTCCGGAGCGTGGTGGGATCGGGCGGCCTCGATTCGGCCATCCACCGTAAACTCCTGAGATCTTTCCCCCGGGAACCCCCCCTGCCATGGCCCCCATCCGCCTCCTCACTGCCCGGCTCCGGTCGGTCGCGCTCTTCCTTCTGGCCGCGATCTCGATCGAGGCGTTCACGGTCGCGGGGGGGGCGACCGCCCGCCCCCCCAACCTCCTCTTCATCTTCGCCGACGATCTGACCTGCCAGGCGTTGTCGACCTACGGTGAGTCGCGGCACCTCCTCGAGACGCCGAACATCGACCGGCTCGCCCGCGAGGGGATGCGGTTCGACCGCTGCTTGGTCACCAACTCGATCTGTGGGCCGAGCCGGGCCACGATCCTCACCGGCAAGTACTCCCACAAGAACGGCTTCTACAACAACGCCAACTGTCGGTTCGATGCGGCCCAGCCGACCTTCCCCAAGATGCTGCAGGAGGCCGGCTGGCAGACGGCGGTGATCGGCAAGTGGCACCTGGGGAGCGCTCCGACCGGCTTCGACCACTGGCAGATCCTTCCGGGCCAGGGGATCTACTACAACCCGCCGATGATCACAGCCGCGGGGAAACAGGTCGAGCGCGGGTATGTCACCGATGTGATTACCGATCGTTCGATCGAGTGGCTGCGGCAACGGGACCATCACCGGCCGTTCCTCCTCATGACGCAGCACAAGGCGCCACACCGCGAGTGGTCGCCGGCGATCCGGCACCTCGGCTGGGACGGGGATCGCTCCCATCCGGAGCCCCCGACGCTGTTGGATGATTTCGCCGGCCGCAGCCGGGCCGTCCGCGACCACGACATGGGGCTCGATCGCAGCTTCACGGCGCTCGACGCGAAGTTCGAATTGCCGCCCGGGATCGACGGCGACGACCTCGTCGCCTGGAACGCCTATTACGAACCGCGGAACGACGCTTTCCGCGCAGCCGATCCAGCCGGGAGGGATCTCGTTCGCTGGCGCTACCAGCGCTACCTGCACGACTACCTGGCGTGCGTGAAGGCGATCGACGAGAGCGTCGGCCGGCTCCTCGACGAGCTCGACCGGGAAGGAATCGCCGACGAGACCGTCGTCGTTCTCTCCAGCGATCAGGGCTTTTTCCTTGGCGAACACGGTTGGTTCGACAAGCGCTGGATCTTTGAGGAGTCGGTACGGACGCCGCTGATCGTTCGCTCACCCGGGCTGACCCGGCCCGGGAGCCACTGCGACCGGATCGTGTCGCTGATCGACTTCGCGCCGACGTTTCTCGCCCTCGCCGGACTTCCCGTGCCGCCCGACATGCAGGGCCGTCCCCTCCAGCCACTCCTTGCCGAACGCGCTAACGCCGACTGGCGGAAGAGCCTCTACTACCACTACTACGAGTTCCCCGAGCCGCACCATGTCCGCCCCCATCGAGGGGTGATCACCGAGCGCCACAAGCTCGTTCACTACGAGGGGGATCTCGACGAGTGGGAGCTCCTCGACCGCGCGGTCGACCCGACCGAAACCCGCAGCTTCCACGCCGATCCGGCGTATGCCGACACGCTCCGGGAGCTCCGGGCGGAGCTCGATCGACTCCGCCACGAGGTCGACGATCTCGGGCCGGTGCCAAGCGAAGCCTACGGCACCGCGCCGCTTCCGGAGCCCCCCTCCGCTGCCGATCGTGGTGACGGGGCGGGGCAGGGAACCTGACGGCGTCAGGCGGCCGGGGCCGGCGGGTCGTCCTGGTAGATCCGGTATTTCTTCGTGACCAGCGCCCCACCCCGTTCGAGCGTCCGCTTGGAGAGGTGATTCGACTCAAGGACCCAGGAAAACTCCACTTCCTTCATCCCCCAATCGATGACCGGTTTGACCAGCGCCCCCATGAGCACAAGCCCCACGCCCCAGGCCTGGTACTCCGGCACGACGTTCGTGCTGATCGCCCGCAGCCGCTTGATCCCCTTCTTGTTCCAGAGGAGGCGGACGAAACCGAAGGGGAAGAGCCGGCCGTTGATCGCCTTGATCCGCGGGTTGTAATCGAGGAGGCAGAAGACGGTGCCGATCGGCTTGCCACCGACCTCGGCCACCATCGCCAACTCCGGCACGATGAGGTGTTTGAGGCTCTCGGCCATGTGCTTCACCTCGCCTGCAGACAGCGGCACGAAGCCCCAGGTGCCACCGAGGCTCGAGTTATAGATGTCGAGGAACATCCGCACCTCTTCGTCGAAGCGGCTCCGGTCGAGCGGACGGACCGTGACCCCGAAGCGTTCCTTCACCCCCTGGATCATCGAGCCGAGCTTCGAATCGAGCGATGACAGCATCCCGGTCTCACCCCAGAAGGCGTACATGTCCTCGATCTTGCCGAAGCCGTTGTCCTCGACGAGCCGGCCGTACCACGGGCGGTTGTGGGTCATCATGAAGAAGGGGGGGGTGTCGAAGCCCTCGATGAGGAGGCCGCACTCGTAGTTGAGCGACGGGTTGGCCGGGCCGCGGATCGAGGTCATCCCCTCAGCGTGGAGCCAGTCGCGGGCCGCCCCGAATAGGCCACGGGCCGCCGCGGCGTCGTCGTCGCATTCGAAAAACCCGAAAAACCCCCGATTCTCCCCATACCGCTCGACATGCCCGGCATTGACGATGCCGGTGATTCTCCCCACGTCGACCCCACCGCGTGAGGCGATGAAGCTGCGGGCCTTCGACCGCTCGTAGAAGGGATGGGGGCGGAAGTTCAGCAGCTCCTCCTGGGACATCACCAGGGGAGGCATCCAGCAGGGATCGTCGCGGTAGATCCGCCAGGGAAGGCGGATGAAGCGCTTCTGTTCGGACCGGGTGTCAACAGGCCGGATGGTCAGTTCCGCCACGGGTCCTCCATGCCTTTCGGGAGCCTGGACTGTCGGGAAATCGGCCGGTCGGGGGCGACGGTGCCCCCAGGGAACGGAGCACGGACGGAAAATTGGTGCCTCCGATCCCCCGAGCCCAACGCGGGCGGGCATCTTCGGGGGGAGGCCTCCCATCCGTCAACGTCAGCACCACCGCCGGGCACCGAAGTCGGCACGGTTTTTTTCCGAACTACCATAAGGAAGGTGCGGTGGATGGACCAACCGCACGAGCCCGTGACCCACTGGCTTTCAGTGACGTTCTCCCATGATCATGCCCGCCCCCCAGGCCGCCACCGCTCGCTCTGTCGAGCCAATCTCCCCCCAGCGTCGCCCCGCCCCGGTCGACTTCCTCGTGACGGGGGCGACCGGGCTGGTCGGTAACAATGTCGTGCGGATGCTCGTCTCGCGCGGCGAATCGGTGCGGGCGTTCGTCCGGTCGCGGCAGGCCTCGCAGCGCTGCCTCGCCGGCCTCCCTGTCGAGACCATCCACGGATCCCTTGGGGACGAGGGGGCGGTGCAGGCGGCCGTCGACGGGGCCCGGGTCGTGATCCATTCCGCCGCGATGGTCCACTGCGGCTGGCGGCACCACGCCGAGATGGCCGCCGCGAATGTCGAGGGGACGCGGGTCGTGGCCGCCGCCGCCCGTCGGGCCGGCGCCCGATTCATCCACGTTTCGAGCGTCGATGCGATCGGACTGCGGGCCGACGGGGCGCCTGCCGACGAGGAGACGCCACCGGGGGTGATGCCAGAGTGCCCTTACGTCGTCACGAAGCGCGACGCCGAGCGCGGGGTGCACGACGAGATCGCCCGCGGGCTCGACGCCGTGATCGTCAATCCGGTCTACATGCTCGGCCCCTGGGACTGGAAGCCGTCGAGCGGCCGGATGCTCCTCGAGGTCGGTGCCGGCAAGGGGCTCTTCGCCCCCCCCGGCGCGAACGATTTCGTCGATGTCCGCGACGTCGCCGGCGGGATCCTCGCCGCGGTGACCCGTGGGCAGAGCGGACGCCGCTACATCCTCGGCGGCCACTCGCTGAGCTATCTCGATGCCTGGCGGGTGTTTGCGCGGATCGCAGGGCGGATGCAGCCGCTCGGGATCGCTCCGCGGGGGATCGTGCGGTTGGCCGGACTCGTCGGCGACCTGGCGAGCCTCTTCACGCGTCGCGAACGGCCGGTCAATTCGGCGGCGACGGGGATGTCGATGCTTCCCCACAACTTCTCCTGCCGCCGCGCCCAGAGTGAGCTCGGCTATGCCTTCCGGTCGCTCGACGAGACGGTGTCGGACGCCTGGGAGTGGTTCATGACGCGGGGCTACGCGAAGGCTGTCCGCGGCCAGGAAGTGATGGCCCGCTGACGCGGGACGAGCCGGGTAGAATGGTGCGGTTCCTCCCCTTCCCCGGGCCCGCCCCATGCCGCGCATTCTCGTCGTCGAGGACGAAGACCACCTCGCCATCGGCATCAAGTTCAACCTCGAAGCCGAGGGCTTTGGGGTCGAGACCACCGCCGACGGCCAGTCGGCCCTGGCGGCGCTCGCCACCGGATCGGCGCCGTTTGATCTGGTCATCCTCGACGTCATGCTCCCCGGAATGAGCGGCTATGCCGTCTGCGAGGCGGTCCGCCGGCAGGGGAACGACGTCCCGGTGGTCATGCTCACCGCCCGGACGCTCGTCGAGGATCGGATCCGTGGCTTCGATGCCGGCACGGATGTCTATCTCCAAAAGCCCTTCGATCTCGACGAGTTAATCTCGATCGTGCGGAGTCTGATCTCTCGGCGCGGAATGGCGACGCGTCAGGTGGCGGCTCCACCTCCCGCGGTCGGCCCGGTCGAGGCTGCCGTCGGCACGCCCCCTCCGTCGCCCACCCTGCCGGCCATCTACCGTTTCGGCGAGTCGGAGGTGAACTTCGACACCTGGGAGGCACGGGCCCAGGGAGGCCCGGTACGGCTGACGAACCTGGAGATGAAACTTCTCCGTTACCTCGTCGATCACGAGGGAAAGGTCGTCACCCGCCACGAGCTCCTCGAACGGGTCTGGGGGATGGCACGCCCACCGGCGACACGGACGATCGACACCTTCATGCTCAACCTGCGGAAGTCCTTCGAGGGGGATCCCTCCAAGCCGGTCCATTTCCTCTCCGTCCGCGGCATGGGATACCGATTCGTCCGCCGGAGCAAGCCGGCGGAATCGAAGCCGACGGCCGCGGAGCAAGACGAGGCGGGGTGAGCGTCGCGTGGAGCTCGTCGTCGCCCCACTGACACAGGCCGCCACGACGCGTCAGTCGTCGGCCAGCAGCGCCGCGGCGGCGGCCCCCGGGTCGGGTTGCTTGAGCAGCGACTCGCCGACGAGCATCGCCCCGATCCCGGCCGCCTCGAGCCGGCGGACATCCCCACGGGTGCGGATCCCGCTCTCGGCGACGAGCGTGCAGCGCTCGGGAAGGCGGGAGTGGAGCGAGAGGACATGCCCGAGATCGGTTGTCATCGTGCGGAGATCGCGGTTATTAATTCCCACGAGCGTGGCGCCGAGATCGAGCACCCTCTCGAGCTGGCGCTCGTCGTGGAGCTCCACCAGCGGCGTCATGCCAAGGTCGAGGATCTCGGCGTACAGGCTGCGGAGGAGGCAGTCGTCGAGACACTCGGCGATGAGGAGGACGGCGTCAGCGCCGTGGACCCGCGCCTCGATCACCTGGCGACGGTCGACGACGAACTCCTTCCTCAGTACCGGCAGCGCCACCGCCTGCCGGGCCGCGACGAGATCGACAAGCGTCCCGCCGAACCCCGCGCCGTCGGTGAGGACCGAGAGGGCCGAAGCGCCGCCGCGCTCGTAGGCCCGCGCCACCTCCTCGACGGTCGCGGCGGGGCGGATCTCCCCCGCCGAGGGGCTGCGGCGCTTAAACTCGGCGATCAGTCGGATCGCCCCGGGGCGGGAGACGGCGGCGAAGAAGTCGCGCACGGGGGGCGCTTCAGCCAGGCGCTGGCGCAGGCTCGCCGTCGACTCCAGCGCCTCGGCTGCAGCGACCTCGCGGCGCTTCCGTTGAACGATCCGGTCGAGGATGGTGGCCATGGAGGGAACCAAGAAGAGGACCAAGCTGGGAATCACGCCGGAGCATAGACGACGGGCGCGCGGGGCGATGGCCCCGCGGGATCAATGGCGGAAGTGCCGACGAGCGGTGAACACCATCGGGATCCCCGCCTCGTCGGCGGCGGCGATCACCTCGGCGTCGCGCTTCGAACCGCCGGGCTGGACGATCGCCGCAATCCCGGCCCGGGCGATGAGCGGGATCGAGTCCGCAAACGGGAAGAACGCGTCAGACGCAAGGACGCCGCCGCGGGCCCGGCCCCCCGCCTTCTCCAAGGCGATCCGGGTGGCGTCGACGCGGCTGGTCTGACCGATGCCGGCGCCGACGAGGCTCGGCCCCTGGCAGACGGCGATGGCGTTGCTCGTCAACCGCCTGACGACGGTGAAGGCGAAGTCGAGGACCGGCGTGAGCTCCGGGGACGGCGCCTTTTTCGTCACCACCTTCCAGGTCGCGGGATCGTCGCAGCAATCGTCGGGGCGCTGGGCGAGGATCGCGCCGGCGACGCTCCGCAGCTCGAGGCCGTGCGTCGGCTCCCAGGGGTCGCCGGCCGGCACCTCGACGAGGCGGACACTCGCCTTCCAGGTCGGCTTCGTCGTCAGCAGCTCCACCGCCGCCGGATCGAACGCCGGCGCGGCGATCACCTCGACGAATAACCCGGGCTGGAGGAGGAGCTCGGCGCAGGCCCGGTCGAATCGACGATTCACTGCCACGATCGAGCCGAAGGCGCTCGTTGGGTCGGCCGCCATGGCGGTGGCCAGGGCTCCGTCGATCGTCGACCCCGTGGCGGCGCCGCAGGGATTGGTGTGCTTGACGACGATCGCGGCGGGGGGCTCGAGGAGCCCGGCGAGCCGCGTGGCGCCGTCGAGATCGAGGAGGTTGTTGTAGGAGAGCTCCTTCCCGCAGAGCTGCTTGAGCCCGGCGAGGCCGACACGCGCGCCGGCCGGGGCGTAGAGCGCCGCCGATTGGTGCGGATTTTCGCCGTAGCGCAGCGCGAGGCGCTCCTGGAGCTCGAGGGAGAAACGGGCGGGGAGCGGAGCGGCATCGGGGGTGCCGGTCGCAGGGGGCAGGGCCCGGGGCGCGGGCTCGGCGACGAGCCCGGCATGGCGGGCCATCCAAGCGGCGATCGCCGTGTCGTAGGCGGCGGTCCGCTCGAAGGCCCGGGCCGCGAGCAGGCGCCTCTCGACGATCGTTGAGCCGCCCCGGGCGATCATCGCGATGAGGTCGGGATACTGATCGGGCCCGGTGACCACCGCCGCGAAGGCATGGTTCTTGGCTGCCGCCCGAACGAGGCTCGGGCCGCCGATGTCGATCAGCTCGATGGCATCGGCCGGCCGGCAGTCGGGCTGCGCAACGATCGCCTCGAAGGGATAGAGATTGACGATCACGGCATCGATCGGCCCGATGCCGTGGCGGGCCACGATGTCGATGTCATCGGGGCGGTCGCGGCGATAGAGGAGCCCGGCGAAGATGTTGGGATGGAGCGTCTTCACCCGGCCGTCGAGGATCTCGGGGAAACCGGTGACTGCGGCGACGTCGGTGACCTCCACGCCGTGCGCCTCGAGGGCTCGAGCCGTGCCGCCGGTGCTGACGACCTCGATCCGAGCCGATTTCAACGCGGTGGCGAGCTGATCGAGGCCCGCCTTGTCGGAGACACTTACGAGCACCCGCCGCAGCGGGGTCGGATCGACAACGGGAACCGTCGGGGGCAAAGCGTGGTGGGGTGTGCTCATGCGGCGATTAGACCGGCAGGGGGCGGCTCGGAAAAGGGTCGAGTGCCGCCGCCGCAGGGGAGCCTAGGCGGCCGGGAGCCTGACCTCCATGACGGTCCCCCGCCGGCCGGGGCGGCCGCTGACGCTGACCCGGCCGCGCAGCTGGGCGACAATCGACTTCACGAGGTACAGCCCCAGGCCCGTTCCCGGCGTCGATCGCTCCAGTTCGTTCCCCAGCCGGACGAAGCGCCCGAAGATCTGCGTCCGATCGGCCGGCGGGATGCCGGGGCCGTTGTCGCTGACGCGCACGATCAGCTGACGGCCCTCTTTCCAATCCACCCCTATTTCGACCTCCGGGTCGGGGAGCGAGTACTTGACGGCGTTGTCGACGAGATTCCGGAACACGATCTCGAGATCGGCCGACCGGCCGCGGACCTGCGGGATCGCGCCGTCGGGCACAGGCACGATTCGGATCCGTTCCGGCGCGACGCCGTAGCGCACCGCCGCGCCGTCCCGTGCCGCCCGCAGGATCGGCTCGAGCTCGCATGACTTTTCGTCCCACCGTGGCCGCTTCTGCGTCTTGGCAGCATCGAGGAGATGATCGATGAGGGTGTCGAGACGCTCGACGTCCTTGAGCATGAAGCGGTGGAAATCGGCCTGCTGCTCGGGCGACACCTGGCGGCGATTGAGCGTCTGGAGGTAGAGCTTGAGCGATGCCAGCGGGCTCTTCAGTTCGTGGGTCACGCTGTCGATGAAGTTGCTCTGCCGCTGGGAGAGGGCGATCGCCTTGACTGTCAGGAAGAGGTAGACGACGACGCCGATGAGGAGGAGCACGAGGAGGGCGACGCCGACGCCGAGGATCACCCAATAGAAGGCGGCGTTCCCCGAACCGAAGGCCGCGGCGATGCTGACGAGCACCCAGCCCACCCCGAGCGCGAGGATCGACCCGATGAGCACCACCCCCAGGAGAATCGGCCAACCGATCGAGCGGCGTGGTTCCATCGATGAGCTTTGAGGAGACGGGGGGACGGCGGTGCCAAAGGCTAGTCTGCCGCGGATCGGCGCCCCCATCCAGCATCCCCGCGCCGCCGGCTATAATGGGCCGGTACTTCCTGCCGTGCGCCCCCGCCAGCCCTGCCTCCATGCCGTCGTCATCCCGGTCGGCCAAACTTCGCCCACCGGTCATCCTCGCCTTCGGCGGGGGCCAAGTGCGGTTTGACTGGCAGGGCGACCGCTGGGCCCATGTCGTGCGTTTTGATGGCGGTCTGGGGAGGGGGACAGAGGGATGGCATTCCTTTGAAGGCCCCCACCCCGGCGGCGACGTTCGCTGGCCCGCTTCACCGGTGTTCGCCGAGCTCCACACCCATCCCATCGCGGGGGGCATCGCCGTGATGGGGTTGGGGCTGGCCGGCCGCTCCCACTTCTCCGCGAGTGTGGCCGCCGATCCAGCGGCTCCCGGCTCGATCCGCTTCGACATCGCCGCCCGGATCCAAGAGCCCCCGGACCGGCTCGGTTCCACGTACCGATTCGATGGACCGGCCGCGACGATCCTCCGGGTGGAACCGCTCCCGCTCGCTGCCCCTCCCCTCCCCCGGACGGTCGAGTGGTCGTACCGCATCGGCCCCCACGGCATCGAACCGCTGACCGGTGCCCGGCTCGGCGCCTAAGCCCCCGGGCGTGGCTTGAATCCCGACGGTCGATCGGTCACATTCGTCACGTGCGACCCTGGTGGCCGGCGGGATCGGATCCCCACAGCGGCACCATTCCCGTCCCCCCCTGAAGAAGCAGCTTCGCGGGAGTCTGCTGGCAGCCTGGTCGGTGCCCGCGGCGAGCCCCGGAGCAGCCTGGAACCTTTCATGTTCGACGTCATCGAGAGCCTCAAGTCCGAATGGACCGACAAGTACGTCGTCGTTCGTTCCTCCGCGCCCGAGTTGGCCCGCTTTTCCCGGACCACGGGGATCGTGAGGACGGTCAACATGAACGGCCGCTGTCTCGTCGAGTTCGACCAGTTCAACAACACCGCCTGGTACGACATAGACCCGGCCTGCCTGAAGATCGTTCCGAAGCCGGAACCGAAACCGGCCGAATCAAAGGAACAGAAGGCGGCGCCCGCGGCCAAGGCCCCGGCAGCTCCGAAGCCGGCCGGAGCCGAGAAGCCGGCAGCGAAGCCCGCCGCGGCTAGCAAGCCCTCGACCGCCGATATCCTCGCCGCGGCCCGTGCCAAGGCCGCCGGGGGCGCTGCCCCTGCCGCCGCGGCAAAGCCCGCCGCAGCTGGCAAGCCCTCGACCGCCGACATCCTCGCCGCGGCCCGTGCCAAGGGGGGCGCCGCCGCGGTGAAGCCTGCCGGTGATGAAGCTGCCAAGGCGACGCCTAGCGCCAAGCCTTCGACGGCGGAGATTCTCGCCCGCGCCCGCGCCGCCAAGGCTCCGCCCGGGCCGGAAGCTGCGGAGCCACCGAGCGAGATCGCGCCTCAAGCACCGATCCCCAAGCCTGCCGCTGTCGCGAAGAAACCCTCCGCCGACGGCGCCCGCCCGACCACCACGGCGGAGAAGCTCGCGTGGTGTCGCGCCCACGACGCGCAGGGTTGAAGGCTGGCTTGTCTGGCTTGTCTGGCTTGTCGAGCTTGTCGAGCTTGTCTGGCTTGTCTGGCTTGTCTGGCTTGTCTGGCTTGTCTGGCTTGTCTGGCTTGTCTGGCTTGTCTGGCTTGTCTGGCTTGTCTGGCTTGTCGAGCTTGTCGAGCTTGTCTGGCGCAAGCGACGATCCGCTCCCGGTCGATCGACCGCAACGTCACCGCAATCCGTCCGTCTCGTCCGCGAAATCCCGCGGGGGCTGAAAAAACCTGAACGTGCGCGAAGAATTGTTTGACTCGTGCGAGCGTCGCTCCATAATGATGTCGTCGGTTTGGCCCGGGCCTCTCCCGCAGCGGAAAACGCGATCGCTGCGGGGCCGGTTGTTTCGATCGATGCCGGGTGTCGAGCCGGTCGGATCGACGGGATTCGCAACCTGCTTCTGGTTTTGCTTCTGGTTTTGTTTGGGCTTCGCGTTGACCGCCATGGCAGTCAGTCCGGCCCGGTCGCCTACCTTTGGTTTGCTGTTCCACGACCTGCTGATCGACCTGCCTCTCGCTTCGCTGCTTCCGCGCCCCGCCGATCTGCCTTTCGATCCCCCCGCGATAGGGCTCCGCCCCCCGCCCTCATCTCACCCGAGTCCACGGAGTGTCCGTGGCACCAGCGGGTGAAATCTTCCATTCCCAGTAGGAGTTGTGTCGTTCCGATGGCCCGGATTCGCAACGTTTTTGAAATCATCGAGCTGTACGGTCACGACGAAAACTTCGAGCCGCAGTCGACGTCCGAGTTCACGCCCACCAGCGCCCCCGCCGGCTCGAGGCAAAAGCTCGACATCCTCGCCGAGCGGATCCAACGCGGCATGCCGCTGTGGCACCCGGAGGACTCAACCGAAACCTCGGCCTCACTCCTTGTCGGCGCCGGCAACAGTCGCTGAAGACCAGGGCCACCGCCTCACGGCTTGCCGTGGGGTCGGCCAGCATTGACCCCTGCATCGGCTTCTCCACCCCGCGGCCGTCGCGATGAACGGGCAACCGTTTGTCGCGACGGCCGCGTGTTTGGTGGTTAGGCTGGCTAGCGCTCTGGCTGATTGGTGGTTTGCCCGCGGTTGCTATTCCCGGGCTTCCGCGGGCTCAATCGCCGCGGCGGGCCTTGAGCCCCTGCTCGATGTCGCGGCGGGCCGAATCGTCCTTCAGTTTCTGCCGCTTATCGTGGAGCTTCCGCCCCCGGCCGATCCCCATCAGGACTTTCACGCGGCCGTTGGTGAAGTACATCTTCAACGGCACGAGCGTCAGCCCCTTCTCGAAGGCCTGCCCGGCGAACTTCCTGATCTCGCGCCTGTGGAGGAGGAGTTTCCGCTGGCGCTTCGGTTTGTGGTTGAGCTGGTTCGCCTTCTCGTATTCGGGGATGTCGCAGCCGAGGAGCCAGGCCTCGTCCCCCTCGACCCGCCCGTAGGCCTCGTCAAGGGACATCCTGCCGGCACGGAGGCTCTTCACCTCGCTCCCCACCAAGGCGATGCCGCACTCGAGGGTGTCGATAATCTCGTACTCATGGCGCGCCTTGCGGTTCTCCGCCACGACCCGTTCGGCTGGCTTCTCGTCCTTGCCTCCCGCTTTGGCAGCCCCTTTGCCCCCTCCGACTTTGCCGGCTGATTTCGACTTCCCGGCACCAGGTTGCGTCGGTTTTGGGGCTGGCACGGCAGAACAAGCTCCGGATCGACTTGGAACGGGGGTGCTCCCGACGGTTTTTCGGCCGGGGTGTCCCCAGGCTACACTGAAACACTCTATCCCGAACCTCTGGATTCTATTCCTCCATCATGCCTGAAGGCAGCCCCACCCCCGTGTCGGCAGCGCTCTGCCGGATGTGTTTGACTGTTGTCTCGCTCGTCGGCACGGGGCTTCTCCCCGTCCTGGCCGGAAACCTGACCGCGATCCACGCCGAGGAGATCCCCGGATTCGTCGCCGGCAACGCCAAGCCGGAAGTCGCAGGGCCGGTCGTCCAGGTGAGCGGCGGCTGGATGGTGCCGTATGCCGAGACGATCCCCGGCAGCGACGTCACCTTCCGCATGATCCCGGTGCCCGCAGCGGCCTATCGGATGGGGAGTCCGGAGGGGGAAGAGGGGCGGAGCGACGACGAAGGGCCCCAGTTCGAGGTCGCGATCGAGCCGTTCTGGATCGGCGTCCACGAGGTGACCTGGGGAGAATACAAAGGCTTCATGGCCGCCTGCGACCTTTTCAAGGCGGTCGAATCGGCGCGGATCCGTCCAGCGGTCACCGCCACGAACCTTGCCGACGCCGTCACGGCCCCGTCAAACCTCTACGACCCGACGACGACGTTCACCCACGGCGAGGAGCCGGAGCTGCCGGCGGCCACGATGACCCAGTATTCCGCCCGCCAATACACAAAGTGGGTCAGCCTCCTCACGGCCCGCTTCTACCGGCTCCCGAGCGAGGCGGAATGGGAATATGCTTGCCGCGCCGGCAGCCTCACCCCGTGGTCCTGCGGCAGTGATCCCGCCACGCTCGGCGACCATGCCTGGATCGCCGACAACTCCGACGAGACCACCCATCCAGTCGGCAGCAAGGCGCCCAATGCATGGGGGATCCACGACATGCATGGCAATGTCGGGGAATGGGTCGTCGACCAGCTCGTCGCCGGGGGATACACCCGGCAGGCGGCCCTTCCACAACCGGTTTCTGAAGCCGACGCGATCCAGTGGCCGACGAAGCTCCAGCAGCGGGTCGTCCGCGGCGGCTCCTACTACGACGAGCCTGACCGCTGCCGCACGGCCGCCCGCCGTGGCTCCGAGGACGTGGCCTGGAAGGAAGTCGATCCGAACCTCCCCAAGAGCCCCTGGTGGTATACCGAAGATCCCGCCCTCGGGGTCGGGATTCGGGTAGTGCGGCCCTTCACGGTGCCGGAGAAGGCGACCCAATTGAAGTGGTGGGAGCCCGATATCGAGAGCATCCGTCTCGATGCCCAGGACCGTCTTACCCAAGGCCGCGGCGCCCGCGCCATCGTCGATCCGCAACTCCCCGCCGACGCCAAGTCGAAGGGGATCGGCAACTGAACAACCAGGCCCGGAGGGCGTCCCGCCTCCGCCGGCTGACCATCGAGTCCCTTCCCGACATGCCGTCGCACATTTCCCGCTCCCCTCATGACGCATTCCCCATGACACGTTTCACCGGCCGCCCCTTCCTGACTCCGAGCTTCCGGGCCATCCTTCCGCTCCTCGGTCTCCTCCTCTTTGCTGCCGGCGGGGCGCGGGGCGAGCAGTGGCCCGATTGGCGCGGTCCCAACACCGACCGGCATGCCGCCGGCACCGGCTACGTCGACTCCTTCGACCCCGAGAAGGGGACCAACGTCCTCTGGACAAGCGAGGAGGCGGGGGGGATCTCGACGCCGGTGATCCTCGATGGCCGGCTCTACACGCTCGTTCGCCACAAGCCGGGCACGCCCGAAGAAGCGGAGAAGGTCGTCTGCCTCGATACCGTCACCGGCGCGAAGATCTGGGAGAACGTCTTCAACGTCTACCTCTCCGACGTCCCTTCGGAGCGTGTCGGCTGGTCGGCGGTGGTCGCCGATCCGGCGACGAAGACGATCTTCGTCCACGGCGTCTGCGGCGCCTTCTCGGCGATCGATGCCGTCACCGGCAAGACGAAGTGGAACCGCTCCCTCCATGAGGAGTTCGGCTTCCTTTCCACCTACGGCGGTCGCACAAATATCCCAGTGGTGTTTGAGGACCTCGTCATCGCCAGCGCCGTCGTCACCGGCTGGGGCGACACGGCCCGCCCCGCTCACCGCTTCCTCGGGCTGGACGCGAATACCGGCGATGTGCGGTGGATGAACGGCACCAAGGAGCTTCCCGAAGACACCACCTACTCCACCCCGTCGATCGCCGATTTCGGCGGCCAGGC
>SIAG01000045.1 GCA_009691925.1 Planctomycetaceae bacterium | reverse complement strand
GCTTGCCTATCAGGCCGATCTCGTCGCCGCCTCGATCGCCAACAACACCTCGTTCAACTGCATCGCCACGAAGGTCATCGTCACCTGTGAATCGTGGCCACAGCGCGGCGACTTCCTCGCGCTGGTCGAGCGCCGGCTCGCCTCCCTGCCGGCGCGGCCGGGCTGGTATCCCGGGGCAGGGCGCGACTGGGAGGCGGCGACGGGCCGCGCTCCCCCCGCCGACGGCACGCTCCCTTGGAGCCTTTTCACGGGCGTCGACATCGCGACCGACGATCGCCTGGTCTGTCGCGAATGGTTCGTGCCGGTGGTGGCCGAGGTGGCGATCGATGCCGACACGCTCGCCGACTATTGCGGCCGGGCCCTGGCATTCTCGCATCGTCTGTCGGGGTCGCTGGCGGCGAGCGTGACGATTCCCACGGGGCTGTCTTCCGTCGATGCCCGTCACGCCGACCGGTTCGTTGATCATCTCGCCTTCGGGGTGGTGGCGGTGAACACCTGGTCGGCGCTGGCCTACGCCCTCGGCAACGTGCCGTGGGGGGGCTTCCCCGGGGGGACGCTGGCGTCACCGAAGAGCGGGATCGGGTTTGTCCACGATCCGCTCCTGTTGCCGCTGGTCCACAACTCGGTGATCCGCGCGCCGCTCTCCGCGGCCATCCGGCCGCCATGGTTTCCGTGGCATCGCTCGGGTGCCAGGCTAGCGCGGGGCGTGGTCGATCTCTACGGCCGCTGTGCGGCGGGCAAGAGCGGCCTTAGCACGGTGCTGGCAATGCTCCCGTCGGTCCTTCGCGGGTGAGGCGCCACGTCGGAGGAAAGCCCGCGCCGGGCGATGTCCGTTGCTCCCACGGGGAGCACTCGATCCCGGGATAGCCGCAGCACGGACAGACGAAGGACTGAGCCCCGCTCATCGAACCGGCAGCCCTCGGGAGGCATCAGACTCCATCATGCTTGTCTCTGCCGGCCCCGCCGTCTTCCCGAGCGACTGGATGTGACTGCCGCAGCGATCCCGGTGGCGAGGCGACGGAGCACCTCGGAATCCTCGGGGGGGATAGCAACCCGCGGCGAGGACCACGGCAAGTGGCGTCCCGGCGACCGACACATGAACCGCTCGGGCGTCAGCGGGCGCCGCGGCCGCGGCGCTGGGAGCGCTTGGCGCCGGGCCGGGGCGGAGCGTTCTTCGGTTTTGGCGGCTCCTCACTGAACTTATCGGCCTGGCCAGTGAGCTCGTAGAGGAACCGGCTCGGGCGACACGGACGGCTCTTCCCCCACTTCATCCGCGTCAAACACATCGAGAGAACGAGCCGCTTGCGGGCCCGCGTCACCCCCACGTAGGCGAGCCGTCGCTCCTCGGCGATCGCATTCAGGCCGTCGGCGAGCGACCGGTGGTGGGGGAGGATCCCCTCCTCGAGCCCGACCATCCAGACGTTGTCGAACTCAAGCCCCTTCGCGGCGTGGAGTGTCATCAGCCGGAGGAGACGCTTCGTTGGCTTGTCGTCCTTGGGGCGCTCCGCTTCCTTGACATCGAGGACGAGGTCATCGAGATAGCCACGGACGAGCCGGCCGACATCCTTCTCCTGGCGATGCTCGGCTTGATGCTCGGCGAGGCCGTTGACGACCTGCTCGACACACAGCCAGCGCGCCTCGAGCTCGGCCGCGTCCTCGTATTCGCGCTCGAGAAACGCCCGGTAGCCCGATTGATCGAGGAGGGCCCGGATCGCGACGGCCGGGTCAGGGGGCGCCTCGCCGCCGCCGAGCGTGATCAGCTTCTCAAGCGTCGTCAGCCCGCCGGCCGCAACGCTGCTTAAGGTCCCCCCCGAGCGCCGCCCGAGCAGCTCCCGCCACAGGCTGTGGCCCGCCGACTGGGCTGCTGTGCGCGCCTGGAGAACGGCCGAGGAGGAGAGGCCGCGCGGGGGAACGTTCGCGATCCGCGACAGGGCCATGTCGTCGTCGGGATCGACCATCATCCGCAGGAACGACATCACGTCCTTGACCTCGCGGCGATCAAAGAACGATCGGCTCCCGACGAGCTCGTAGGGGATGTTGCGGCGCCGCAGTTCCTGTTCGAAAACCCGCGTCTGCTCGCCGGTGCGAAGGAGGATCACCGCCTCTGGCGGATCGACCGAGCCCTCCGCAAACCGGGCCTCGACGTCGCCGACGATCCGGCGCGCCTCGTCGAGCTCGTCCTGCGCCTGGACGATCGCCGGCGGAGGTCCGGAGGGGGCCATTGAGACGAGCGTCTTGCCGTGGCGCCGGGTGTTGCAGGCGATGAGTGTGTTCGCCGCCCGGATGATCTCCGGCGTGGAGCGGTAATTTTCCTCAAGGCGCACCGTCACCGCCCGCGGCCAGCGTGTGGGGAACTCGAGGATGTGCGAGATCTGCGCGCCGCGCCAGGAGTAGATCGATTGGTCGTCGTCCCCCACGACACACAGGCTGCGGTGATCGCGGGCCAGCGCCGAGAGGATCCGCTCCTGGATAGCGCTGGTGTCCTGGTATTCGTCGACAAGGATGTGGTCAAAGCGCCCCGCCTCGGCGAGGCGGAGATCCTCGTGCTTGTCGAAAAGCTCCTCGACGAGCATGAGGAGATCGTCGAAGTCGACCGCCCCGGCGACCCGCAGATCGTGTTGGTAGCGGCGGTAGCCGGCGGCGGCGAGCGTCCAGTGTTCGGGGGCGTCGGCCGAGAGGGTCTCGATGGCGCCGTCGGGGCGGACCGCGGCGCTCTTCCAGCGGCTCACCCGGTCGACGAGATCGCCGGGGGAGAGCGTCGTGTCAGGGACTTTCAGCTCCTTGAGCACCTTCCGCGCGGTCGATTCCTGCTCGCCGCGGTCGATGATCGCGAACCGCTCCGGGTAACCGAGGCGCGGGGCGTGGCGGCGGAGGATGCGGACACAGAGCGAATGGATCGTGGAGATTTCGGGGAGATCCTCCCGGCTCTTCCCGGCCGGGCCGCGCACCCCCTTCTTCGGCTTTAGATACGCCTTGGCGCGGGCCATCATCTCGCGGGCGGCTTTGTTGGTGAACGTCACGGCGAGGATCCGCGACGGCCGCGATCCGCGCCACACCAGATGAGCCATCCGGGCGATGACGACGCGCGTCTTTCCCGTGCCGGCCCCGGCGAGCACCAGCAGCGGCCCGATCGGCGCCTGAACAGCCTGCGTCTGCGCCGGATTGAGCCCGCTGAGAGTGCGCGACGGCGTGTGCCCAGGCCCGGCCATGGGGGCGGCGGGCCCGGGAAAGGGGCCGAGCGTCGCGGGCCCGTCGTCAATCTCCTCCTCTGGCAGTTCCTCCGGCGCACCCAGCGGCGGTGCGGAGTCAGGGCCGAGGACGCCGCCGTCGGGCTCGGCGGCAGGGGTGTCGGGAACGTCCGGAGGGAGTCCGTTCACGTGGAAAAGCGTCCGTGCGGAGGGGTGTCGGGAAGCGCCCGGCAGTCGGCGGGGCCGGATCGTACCACAGCCCCACGGGGCCATCGGCCGAGATCGGCTTGACGCCCCGGACGGGGCCGTTTCTATTTGGTTTTTTCCGCAGTATCGAGAACTGGAAGAGCCATGAAGAAACGTTCGGCGAGGCCTGGCGACCGTCGCGACCACGAGCGCCGCTTCAGCGAGCGGCAAACCGCGCGGGGAGAGGACGACGACAATCTCGCCACCCGCGAGGGGCGCCCCGTGAGGCTCCCGCTCGCTGCCGAGACGTCCGAAGAGGTGGTCGAGGAGGTCCAGGGGAACGCGCTGGCCGAAGGGATCACGTCGGTGCTGGAGGCGCTGCGGCCCCATCTGCGGGCGATGCTGTTAGGCCTCGCCGGCCTGTTCTTGGCCGCGGTTGGCTGGATGTGGGCCCGCCAGCAGGAGGCTGGTCGGATCGAGAAGAGCTGGGACGATTACCTCGCCGCTATGCCGCCGGTCGACCCGGCGGCGCTGGCCGCTGTCGCCAGCCAGCATGCCGGAAAGCCGGCCGGTCAATGGGCCAGGCTGACCCAAGCCGAGATCGAGCTCGACGAAGGCGCCGAGTTGGTGTTTGTCGACCGCGAGAAGGCGAAGCCCAAGCTCCAAGCTGCTGCCGACGCCTACGCGGGAATCCTCGCCGGTGTGGGGAGGGGGCTCCTCGCCGAGCGGGCAACGTTCGGCCTCGCCAAGGCAAACGAGAGCCTCGGGAAACTCGATGATGCCCTTCAGGGCTACGAAGTGGTCGCCCAAGACTACCCCAACGGCGCCGTTGCCGGGATGGCCCGACAGCGTGCCGCAGCGCTCAAGGGGGAGACGGTCAAGGAATGGTACACTTGGTTTGAGAACCGCAAGCCGACCCCGCCGCCGGTCGACAACAGCCCGATCCTCGGCATCCCTTCCGAAGACCCGCCCGCAGCGCCGGCCGGGAGTGGCGCACCACCCGCTATCGAACCGGCTACTGCAGCCGCGCCGGCCGAGAGTGGCGCGCTTCCCGCTACCGAACCGGCCACTGAAGCCGCGCCGGCCACCCCCCCTCCAGCCCAGGAGTGATCGCCTGAAAGACGCCATACCCGCAAAAGCCGCTGCCCAAAGCGACGACATCGATGACGATGTCATTCCTGTTGTCGCCGAACCGGGCCCGGTGGCGGGGGGCGTTGCCCCAGTCGTGCCGCCACCCGCTGAGGGTGGGGCCGTTGACGTTGCCGCAGTGGGATCGGGGCCGCGGCTGATCCCCGGTACGGTGCTCCTCCTCGCGGTTGAAGGGGATGCGGTGGGGATCCGCCTCGATCAATTCGTCGTCCGCCATGCCGGCGGGGCGAGCCGCTCGGCGGTGGCCCGGGCAATCGACGCCGGGGCGGTCCGCGTCGACGGCGTCGTGGCGAAGGCCTCGCTCCAACTGAAGGCGGGGATGGTCGTCGCCTACACCGTTCCCGAGCCGGCGCGGGCGGGGCCAGAGGCGGAGGAGATCCCCCTCGAGTTTCTGTACCTCGATGAGGTCATGGGGGCGGTCAACAAGCCAGCCGGGATGGTTGTTCATCCCGCCAAGGGGAACTGGAAGGGGACGCTCGCCGGGGCGCTGAAGTGGCATCTCGAGCGGGTGGCCGGCGGCCTCTCCACCGTCGGTGGGCCGACGCGCCCCGGGATCGTCCATCGGCTCGACCGCGACACCAGCGGCGTGATCATCGTCGCCCGCAACGAAGAAGCCCACCACGCGCTGGCCCGGCAATTCGAGCAGCGTACGACCGAGAAGACCTACCTGGCGATCGTGCAGGGGGAGCCGCGCTTCGACCGCGACGAGATCAATCTCCCCATCGGGATCCATCCCTACCAGCGCGAGCGAATGGCCGTCCGCCGCGATCACTCCACCAGCCGGGATGCCGTCACGCGGTATGAGGTCCTCGAGCGGTTCGGGAAGGCAGCGCTGCTCTCGGTGACGCCGAAGACGGGGCGCACCCACCAGATCCGCGTTCATCTGGCTGCAATCGGCTGCCCGGTCCTCGCCGACACCCTCTACAGTGGCCGCGGCGGCGTCGATCGGTCGTTCCTCGGGCTCCGCGGTGATCCGGCGCCGCTCCTCACGCGTCAAGCGCTCCACGCCACCAGCCTCGCCATCGATCATCCCCTCGACGGGCAGCGGAGGCGCTTCGAGGCGCCCATCCCGGCCGACATTCTCCGCCTCCTCACGGTTCTCCGCGGCGGCTGAGCGGCGGCCGTGGCGGAGCCTTTCCCACCCCTGGTATCCTCACTCTTTAGCGTGGGCACGACCGAACCAGTGCCCGCGGCCGGCCCAGATTCGGCCCGCAGCCCAGAGGGGAGACGACGGCGTGACCAGCGCTGAGGGTGAAGCCCGTGTTGGAGCCAGGCTGCGCCTCGACGTCTGGCTCCGGATCGTGGCGGTCTTGATATATCCCCTCACCGTCTCGGGGTGTGGTGAAGCGTCGCGCGGGGCCCCGGGGCCGACGATGCCCGTCGCCGGGCCACCGGGCTCGGCCCGAGAAGGCGCTTCGCTGCGCCCTCCGGAGTCACCCCGATCCCGGTCCAGTGAGATCGCCCCGCGGCCGCCGCTCCCCGCGGCATTCGAGAGCCTCCGCGAGGAGGCGCTCGCGCTCGCCGCGGCGCTCCGCCAGCGCCATCCCGATGCCCCCGAGCCGATCGATCTTGCGGGGACGATGCACGACCGCTTCGGCAACCTCGCCGCGGCGACGAGCTTGTGGGAGGCCTGGCTCGCGAACCATCCCGGCTCGGCGGAGGCCCACCTTCGGCTCGGGAAGTATGCCCGGGAGAAAGGGGAGGAAACGCGCGCGGTGGAGCATCTCGAGCAGGCCTTCAACGCCCGCCCCGATCTCCCCGGGGCCCAGATCCTTCTCGGCGAGTCGCTGGCGAATGTCGGGCGGGCCGACGACGCGATCGCCGTTCTCGCACGCGAGCTGCCGGCCACGGCGGGCAATCCCAACCGGCTCACGCTCCTCGGCCACGCCCGGCTCCAGCACGGCGACTTCGCGGGGGCGAAAACCGATTTCGAACGGGCCCTGGCGATTGATCCGGCGTCGCCCCATACCCTCTACGGCCTCTCCATCGCCTCCGGCCGGCTCGGCGAGACGGAGGCTGCCCAGCGCTACCGCGCCGACTTCGCCACGCGGAAGGCGGAGAGCCTTGTCCGCGATCGGGCCAATGCCCCGGCCCGGCTCGACGACATGCCGGCGCATCTCCAGGCGATGGCCGGCTGGTATGCCATCGCCGGGCGGATCGACCGGGCCCGCGGCGACACGGCCGCGGCCGAGCGCGACTGGCTGCGGGCGCTCGACTTCGCACCGGGCCAACGCGCGGCCCGCGCGGCACTGGTCGACCTCTACCGCCGGCAGGGGCGCGACGGGGAGGCCCGGGGGCTCCTGGAACGCGCCAGTGCGACGGTACAGCCCCCCGGCTCGGCAGGGAGGGATTGAGATGCCCCGTCGACTGGCCCGCTCACCTCTGGCCCGGTTGATCGCGCTGGCGGGCTTGGCGTGGCCGGGGGGCGTGGAGGTGGTCGTGAAGGGGGAGCCCCCCGCCGGTGCCCCTTCGACGGACACGGCGCAGCGTCCGCCGATCTTCCTCGAGGACGTCACCGCCGCCACCGGTATCGGGTTTGTCCATGACGACGGCGGGAGCGGGCGCCGCTTCATCCCGGAGACGGTGACCGCCGGCGTCGCGACCTTCGACCATGACCTCGACGGCCGGATCGATATCTATTTCCCCAACGGGGCCGATCTTCCCGGAACCGAGCCCCCGCGCCGGCCGCGCGCCATGCTCGCCCGCAACCGGGGCGGATGGCGCTTCGACGACGTCACCGCGGCCGCCGGGCTCGATCACGAGGCCTATGGCGTGGGGGTGACCGTCGGCGATCTCGACAACGACGGCTTCCCCGACCTGTGTACGAGCAATAACGGGCCGAAGCGGATGTGGCGGAACATGGGAGACGGCACGTTTGTCGACGTCACCGCCGCCGCCGGGACCGCCGATGGCCACAAGCTCGGCGCGGGGCTGGCCCTCCTCGACGCCGACGGGGATGGCGATCTCGATCTCTATGCCGCCAACTACGTCCGCTTCTCCCCCGAGGGGCATGTCTCGCCGCGGATCCGGGGCGTGCCCCTCTACCACGGGCCGCGCGACTACGAGGCCTGGCCCGATTCGTTCTTCCGCAATGACGGCGATGGCCGGTTCAGCGATCAAAGCGTCGCCGCCGGGATCGCGGCGGTGGCCGGGCCGGGGATGGGAGTGGTCTGTTTCGACGAGGAAGGGGATGGCGACACCGACATCTTCGTCCTCAACGACGTCGCCGCCAATTTCCTTTTCCGCAACGACGGCTCGGGGCGGTTTGCGGAGGTCGGCCTCGAGGCGGGGCTGGCCTACGACATGATCGGGCAGCCCAACGGCAGCATGGGGGTCGACTGTGGCGATGTCGACAACGACGGCTGGCTCGACCTGTGGATGACCTCCTACCAGGGAGAACGGCCGGTCCTCTACCACAACCTCGCCGGCCAGGGTTTCGAGGACGTCAGTTCGCGGACGGGGGCCGCGGCCGGGAGCCTGCCGTGGGTGAAATGGGGCTGTGGAATCGTCGACTTCGACAACGACGGCCGCCGCGATCTGTTCATCGCTTGCGGCCACATCAACGATCTCGTCGCGCAGTTCGACGACACGACCGCCTACCGCAATCACAACGTCCTCCTCCGCAATGTCGGGGGGAGGTTCGTGGAGATGTCGGCGGCCGCGGGGCTCCATGCCATGCCCCGGCACAGCGCCCGCGGCGCCGCCTTCGACGACCTCGACAACGACGGCGATCTCGACGGCGTGATCCTCAATGCCCGCGAGGCGCCGACGCTCCTGCGGAACCTCGACCGGGAGCGGGAAGGGGGGCATCACTGGCTCCAGGTGCGCCTCGTCGGCCGCGACTCAAACCGGGACGGCGTCGGGGCCAGCGTCCGCGTCGTCACCCCGGGGGCCGTCCTCGTCGATGAGGTCCATGCCGGCCGGGGCTACCAGGGGCATTTCGGCAGCCGGCTCCACTTCGGGCTCGGTCCCGCGGCGACGGTTGAGAGCGTCGAGGTCTGCTGGATCGGCGGCGGACGGGAGGCGTTCGACGTGGCGGGGATCGACCGGCTCGTCGTTCTTACCGAGGGGGCGGGGCGTCGGGTCGATCGGCCGGGAGAGAGGGAGACGGTGCCGAAGGGGGATCGACGCTGACGATGGCGCGGGGGAGCGTCGAATCGACGACGCGCGACAGGGCCACGACGAAGCCGGCCGCGCCATCTCGCCATCCCCCCTGGAGGCCGTAGCTCTTGGTGAACACGGCCAGCGCGCGGAGGGGGAGCATCCAGTCCGGCGACGATTCCCGCTTGTCGCGGAGGATCGCGGCCTTCGGGCCGGCATACCGGGCCGAGCGGAGGATGACGTCGGCGCAGCCGTTGAAGCTGTGGTGGATGATCGAGCCCGGGGCCGACAGCGGCCTGGTCGCGCCGTCGACCCGTTCGTGGACGCGGTGCGCGGTAAAGCCCGAGCGGGTGCGGTTGAAGAGGCGCAGCACCCGCTCGTGTCCCCAGGGACCGTGGCGCAACTCCCGCTCCCCGATGAACGTCCGCCGTCGCCATACCCAGCAGCGCGTGGGATCGGAGAGATCGAGGGCGGCAAGGCCGCGGACCGCCTCGGCGTCGAGCTCCTCGTCGGCGTCGAGCGAGAGGATCCAGTCGTGGGCCGCCAGTTCGACGGCGCGGCGCTTCTGGGGCCCGAACCCGAGAAACGGCTGGTACTCGACCCGTGCCCCCAGATTCCTGGCGATCGCCACGGTGGCGTCGGTCGACCCGGAGTCGACGACGAGGCGTTCGCCACAGGCCGCCGCGCATCCGAGCGTGGTGGCAAGCCGGTCGGCGGCGTCGCGCGTGATCACGACACACGAGATCGGCAGGCTGGCGCCCGCTCGGCTCGGCGAGGAAGGGCTCATGGCTGGGAGCGGGGGCCAGAGCCCCGGGGAGCGCGATTGCCGCCGGGGAGCGTCCGCTGCGACGTCTCCCCGCCGGCGCCGGGCATCGTCGATGGGCCGCGGCCAAAGTCGTCGCCGTCGTCATCGGGAGCGCTGTCGTCCCCCGGTGCTCCAGGACCAGTCGGTGCTCCAGGACCAGTCGGTGCTCCAGGACCAGTCGGTGCTCCAGGACCAGCCGGCGCGTCCCCGGCGAGGAGGAGGGGGAACTCGAGGGTGAAGGTGCTCCCCGCGCCGAGCCGGCTCTCGGCGCGGATGTCGCCGTGGTGCTCCTTGAGAATCTTCCGGCTCACCGTCAGGCCGAGCCCCGTGCCGCGCGAGCCCTTCGTCGACACGAAGAGATTGAAGATCCCCGCCAGCGTTTCCGGCGACATCCCCTCGCCGTTGTCGGTCACGGTGATGTGGGTCTTCCGGCCGCCCAGGTCGGCCGTGACGCGGATCTCGATGGTGGCGTCATCCCGTCCCTCGACGGCATCGAGGGCATTGGTGACGACGTTGAGCACGGCCCGCGCGATCCCCTCCGGGTCGAAGAGCATCCGCGGGAGATCGGCCGGCGGGTGCCAGCGGATCGTCGTGCCCGCTTCTTGGGCGCGGTGGTGGACGGTCTCGACGATGTCGGTGACCAGCGCGACCAGATCGGTCGGCACCGGGTCGGGCTCGCGCTCCTTGCTGAAGGAGAGCATGTCCATGACGAGCGAGGAGATCTTGTTTTGGTTGCGGGAGACGATGTCCCAGCCCTTCTTGACGACGCCGAGATCCTCGTTTTCCAGTCCCATCTCCACGAGGTAGCTGCCGCCGCGGATCCCCTGGAGGATGTTCTTGATGTGGTGGGAGAGGGTGGCGATGGTGTGGCCGACGGCCGCGAGTCGCTCCGACTGAACCATGGCGGAGTAGTAGGTGGTGTCCTCGACCGCGAGGGCGGCCTGGTGCCCGATCGCAATCATGAGCTTGAGGTGCTCGTCGCTGAAGCGGCGCTGCCCGGCGCCGAGCGCGTCGGCCAGCGGGGTCGTGGTGTCGACATACAGGATCCCGACCGTGCCGTAGCGCCCCCGCATCGGCACGCAGATCGCCTCGCGGACACCGGTCCGCAGGACACTGTGGCCGGAGCTGAAGCGGTCGTCATCCTGGGCGTCGCTCGTCAGCACCCCTTCGCCGTGGTCGAGGACATAGTCGAGGATCGTCCGGCTGATGACCATCGAGGAGACGTTGGCGGAGCGGCGGTCGCGACGGGCCTTCGTCTTCAGCTGGCCGCTGTCGGGGTCGAGCAGCATGACGCATCCGCGGTCGGCCTCGACCCACTCAAAGACGAGCTGGAGGATCCGCCCGAGGAGCTCGTCGATGTCGAGGGTGTGGCTGACGGCCAGCGCCGTTCGGTACATCACCTGGAGGTTGCTGCGGGCCCGGGCCAGCCAGCGGTCGTCGGTGTCGCCGTGGGTTCCCCCCGACGAGCCGTCGAAGACGTCGTCCTTGAGGGTCGAGACAATCCGCGACCCCTCCTCGGGGGCCTTCGCCACGATGTCGACCTCGGCACCGACCTCGTCGCTGGCCGCGTCGGTGGCGGAATCGCGGGAATAGGAGAGGAGGGTGCGGCCGATGAGGATCTGGTCGCCGTGGTGGAGCTCCGTCCGCTCGATCCGCCGGCCGTTGACGAAGCTGCCGTTGGAGCTCTTGAGGTCGCCGATCACATCGGTTTCACCGACCTGGCGGATCTCGGCGTGCCGCCGCGAGACCTCGTTGTCTTCCAGCTGGATGACGTTGCCCGCCTCGCGGCCGATGCTGACGGCCCCCTCGCGGGCGGAGAGGTCGAACCGTGTGCCGCGGTTGCGGCCCTGGATGACAAACAAGGACGGCACGGTGAAGGCGCTCTGGAGGGGGGCCGTTGGACGCGGCCGTCCGCGGAGATCCCTCCGATTCTGGCACACCGCCCCGCAGGCGGGAAGCGGCTGCAGTCGCTGCGGGGGTGGGGCGGGCGAGAGGGGAGAATGTGGATACAATTTCCCCGCGGCGCCCGGTGGGATGCGGGGGCCGCGCTTCACCGGCGGCGCGCCAGTGAGCGGTGAAAAAACCGGTGAAATCTGTCCCGAGGAGGGCCGTGCCGTGCCGTCGCTTGCGTGTTTGTTCGGAGGGGGAATGCGGGGCCTGCTTCCGCGGTCGATGGCGATCGCCCTTCTCCTCGCGACGGCGGACGGCGCCGGCGACCGGATCGGATGGGCCCAGGACGCCGCGCCTCCCGCAGCCGCGCCGGTAAGCCCGCCCCCGCGGCCGCTCACCCTGCCGGAGATCGCCCGCCGGGATCGGCTCCGGTCGAGCGTGGAGTGGCTGGCCTCCCCCGAGCGCCAGGGACGGGGGCCGGGAACGGCGGGGATCGACGTGGCGGGCGAGTGGGTCGCCGGTCAGTTCGTTGCCCTCGGGCTCGATACGTCGGTCGTCGGGGAAGCGAGCTTCCAGCCCTTTCCGATCACGCTCGATGCGACGCTCGGGGCTGCGGAGGAGAACGTGGCGGAAGTTGTCGCGCCGCCGGCCGCTGACGGCAGCACCGCGGTCCAACAACTCGTCCTCGGTACCGACTGGACGCCGCTGGCGGCGGGGGGATCGGGGGCGTTCGATCTGCCGCTCGTCTTTGCCGGCTACGGGATCACCGCCAAGGCGGAGGACTACGACGATTACACCCCGCTCGGCGCCGCGGGGGCGAAGGGGGCCGCGGTGATCGTTCTCCGCCAGGAGCCGCAAAAGGACGATCCGAAGAGCAAGTTCGACGGCAATCAGGCCTCGCAGTACGCCCCGCTCAACCGCAAGGTGGCCAATGCCTCGGAGCACGAGGTCGGCGCGGTGGTGTTCTGCAACGACGCCTCGAACACCGACGACGCCCTGATGGCCTTCACGCGCGCCGGCGACGGCTCCGACAAGCGGACCCTGCCGATCGTGCAGGTGAAGCGCCCGGTCGTCGCAGAGATCGTCGGGAAGGTGCTCGGGATGACGCTGGTCGATCTCGAGAAGCAGATCGATGACGGGCCGACCCCCCGTTCAGCCGCGCTGGCGGGCTGGCGGATCCGCGGCCGTGTGGCAATCAACCGCTCCGAGACCCAGGCCCGCAACATTCTGGCGATCCTGCCGGGGATCGGGGCCGTCGTTCCCCCCTCCGTCGCGGCCGACGCCGCGGCGCTTGCCGCTGCCCACGGTCCTGCCGCCCCAGCCAGTCCGCACGACGATCCCCCCGCCTCGCCGGCCGAGGTGAAGGCCCTGGGGGATCTCGAAAACCAGGCCGCCGCCCCGGCCGGCAAGGAAGACAACCCGGCCGATCCGCATGCTGCCGCGGATCCGCACGCTGCCGCGGATCCGCACGCTGCCGCGGATCCGCATGCCACAGTCGATCCGCATGCCGGTACTGATCCCCACGCGTCTGCAGGACCGCACGGGGCAGGGGAGGGCGCAACAGCCCTGAAGCCGATCCTCGCCACCGAGACGGTGATCCTCGGCGCCCATTACGACCATCTCGGCTACGGCGGGAGCAATTCTGCCGCGCCGGGGGATACGACGATCCACCCCGGCGCCGACGACAACGGCAGTGGCACGGCGATGCTCGTCGAGGTGGCGAGGATCCTCGCCGAGGAGGGGCCGTATCCCCGCAGCATCCTCTTCGTTGCTTTCTCCGGTGAGGAACGGGGCCTCCTCGGCAGCGCCCACTACACCGCCAACGCCGCCGTGCCGCTGGCCGATACGGTGGCGATGGTGAATCTCGACATGGTCGGCCGGCTCGACGGCGGCAAGCTCATCATCCACGGCACCGGCACCGGCACCGGACTCGACGCCCTCGTCGACCGGCTCGTCGCCACCCACGGCTTCGATGTCGCCAAGGATCCCGGGGGCTTCGGCCCCAGCGACCACGCCAGCTTCTACGCCAAGAAGATCCCCGTGCTCCACGTTTTCACCGGCACCCACGCCGACTATCACCGCCCCACCGACACCGCCGAGAAGATCAATTACGACGGGATGGCGCGGATCGCGCGAATGGTGGCCGAGGGGGTGAAGGAACTAGCGCGGGCGCCGCAGGCTCCGGCCTATGTCGAGGTGGCCGGACAGCAAACGATGGCGAGGCGCGATGGCGAACGCCCTTACTTCGGCAGTATTCCCGACTTCACCAAGCCGGGAAAGGGGTATGCCATCTCCGGGGTTTCCAAGGATTCACCGGCCGCCAAGGGGGGGCTCCTCGGGGGCGATCTGATCATCCGCATCGGGGAGAGCGCCGTCACCGGCCTCGATGACTTCGACAGTGCGCTGCGGAAGCACAAAGGTGGGGAGACGGTGCCGGTCGTCGTCAAACGGGGGGAGCAGGAGTCGACCTTCGACGTCACTCTCGGCGCTCCGCGTTGAGCGGGGCGATCCCCGTGCTACGGTTCCGGCCGGCGAAGCCCCCTCCTTTTTTGCCCTTGAGCCCGGTCGATGCCGCTGCCATAGTCCGCGCCTTCCGGCCCCTGCGCCGTGACCACGGATGGTTGCGACGGAGGCCCACCCGACCCCCGCCGCGGTCACGGCGGACGCGCGTGCGACCCAGCAAGGAGTGCTCTTCGTGAAGTGGCAACTGGCAGCGATTCTCTGTGCAATCCTCGCGGTACCCACCGCGGCTCACGCCCAGGTAAACCAGCGTCTGGCGGCACCCCCCGTCGCCGCGGCTCCGGTCGCGCCGACCGCCGCCTCTCAGGCGACGCATGTGGCGGTGATCGACGTCGGCTACGTCTTCAAGAACCACGCCCGCTTCAAGGGGGCGATGGACCGCATGAAGGAAGAGGTGATGGCTGCCGAGAATACCCTCAAGGCGGACCGTGACCGGATCAACGGGATGATGGAGCAGATCAAGGGCTTCAATCCCGGTACCCCCGAGTTCAAGAAGCTCGAGTCGGAGATCGCCAAGGCCCAGGGCGATTTCAACGTCGACGCCCAGCTCCAGAAGAAGGAGTTCATGGACCGCGAAGCGAAGGTCTATCTCTCGGTCTACACCGAGGTGGAGAAGGCGGTGGAGCAGTTCGCCCGCGAGCACCGCATCGCCATTGTCCACCGCTTCGACGGCGACCCGGTCGACAACAGCGATCGCAATCAGATTCTCCGCGGGATCACCAAGCCGATCGTCTATATCGAGCCGGGGATCGACATCACGCCAGACATCCTCAAGATGCTCAACGCGCCGGTCGTGGCGACACAGCCGGCCGCGACACAGCCGGCCGGGACACAGCCCCGCACCCGCTGATTCGGGCACTCCGCGGCCGCCCATCGGGGCGGCCGCGGGGCCCTGGCTCACCCGCCAACCAATTTCCCCGGCAGCGTCCATGCCCCGAACCCCCCCCGAGCGGCCGCAACGCACCCTCCGCACCGCGGTCGTTGTCCACGGGCGGGGCTACTGGAGTGGCCGTGAGAACCGTGTCGAGCTCCACCCCGCTGCCGTCGGCAATGGGGTCGTGTTTGTCCGCGGCGATCTCGATCCGCCGTCGTCGGTGCCGGCCGTCGTCGGGGCGGTGGTGGAGGCACGCAACCGCACCCGGATCGTCCGTGGTTCGGCGAGCGTCCATCTCATCGAACATGTCATGAGCGCTCTGGCGGGCCTGGGCGTCGACAACTGCACGATCGTCGTCAGTGCTGAGGAAATGCCCGGCATGGATGGCTCGTCGCGGGACTTCGTAGCGGCGATCGAACGGGCAGGGATTGTCGGGCAGGAGGCCGCCGTGGTCCCGCTGACCGTCCGGGAAACCGTCCGTGTCGGCGACGCCGCCTGCTGGATCGAGG
>SIAG01000044.1 GCA_009691925.1 Planctomycetaceae bacterium | reverse complement strand
GGAACAAAAAACCTGAGCCCGCGAGCCTGTCTGCTCGCCGCGCTCCCCGTCTGCGCCGTCCGTCCTAAGCACATGACTCCCGGAGGAGGGGTCACCCATGGTTGCCGCCCGCAAAAACCTGCTCCGCGAAATCCGCCGGCTTGCCGTCCGCGACGAGCTCCGGGCGATGCGCACCCGCGGCCGGCTGGTGGTGCCGCTGATCCTCCCACCCCCGGTCAATCCTGGGGAAAAAGACTCGCCCCAGCCCCCGCCGTGCCGAATCTGAAAGCCGGCGCGTCGAAATCGGGGCCCCAGAACGTGTAAACAGCAGTGGATTTCAATTCCCCTGCCGCACGGCCGAGGCGCCCCGTGGCTTTCCCCACCACCGATCCGGGACTCCTCCGGCAGCTCAAGGACCCCGCCGAAACCTCGGCCTGGGATCGGTTCGTCACCATCTACCGGCCGGCGATCGTCGCTGTCGCCCGGCAGCGGGGGCTCGCGTTTGCGGATGCCGACGACGTCGCCCAGGAGGTGTTCACGGCGGTCGCAGGCGCGGTCCACCGTTTTGACCCTGATCGTGAAGCCGACGCAAGGATCGCCCCGCGGGCCCGGTTCTCCACCTGGCTGACGACGATCGCCGCTCGAAAGGCGATCGACGTGCTCCGCCGCCGCGATCGCCCGCTCCGATTCGATCCCGCTTTGCCCCTCGCCTCCGTTCCCACGCGGGCGACCGATTCCCGTCTCCTCCGCACCGAGATCCGGCGCCGCTGCTTCCAGGCCGCGGCGGCCGACGTGCGCGGGGAGGTGACGGAGCTTGCCTGGGGGGCGTTTTGGATGACCGCCATCGACGGCCTCGCCGCCGACTCCGTCGCCCGGATCCTCGCCACCACCCCCGGCGCCGTCTACGCCGCCAAGGCCCGCGTCATGCGCCGGCTCGTCGAGAAGATCCGCGCTGTCGAGGCCGACTGGTCGCTGACCGATTTTTCCCCCGAGGGTTGACGATCCGTCAAAGAGAGCCTCCATGCCCCACGATCCCTCCCCCAAACCCAGCGCCGATCGCTGCGACAGCGAAGCCCTCGCCGCACTGGTCACAGGTGCGCTTCCCCCCGCCGCCGAGCGCCGTCTCGAAACCCATCTCGACCGCTGCCCAGAGTGCCGCGAGCGCCTCGACGAAGTCGCCGCTTCAGACGCCGACTGGACGAGCGTCCGAGAGGTCCTCTCCGACGACGACGACGAGATCCCCTCGGGGCCGTTCGATCCTGATCGGGATGCCGACGACGGGGCGCTGGCCACGGGGCTTCTGCGAACGATCCAGCCCTGCCTTGCCCCCACCGACGACGACTCGATGCTCGGCCGGCTTGGGCCCTACGAGATCGCTGGGATCGTCGGCTCCGGCGGGATGGGGATCGTGCTCAAGGGGCACGACCGGGCCCTCGACCGCTTCGTCGCCATCAAGGTCCTCAAGCCCCATCTGGCGACCAGCGGCGCTGCGCGGAAGCGCTTTCTGCGCGAAGCCCGCGCCGCGGCGGGGATCGTTCACGACGCCGTGATCGCGATTCACGGGGTGGGCGAAGCCGACGGGCTTCCCTATCTCGTCATGCCCTACTGCCGCGGCACGACGCTCGCCAAGCGCCTCCGTGACCGCGGGCCGCTCGACCTCCGCGAGATCCTCCGCATCGGCCTGCAGACGGCGCGCGGCCTGGCCGCGGCGCACGCCCAGGGGCTCGTCCACCGCGATGTGAAGCCGGCCAACATCCTTCTTGAAGATGGCGTCGATCGCGTCCTCCTCACCGACTTCGGCCTCGCCCGCGCCGCCGACGACGCCAGCCTCACCGTCACCGGCCTGCTGGCCGGCACGCCGCATTTCATGTCGCCGGAGCAGGCCCTCGGGAAGCCGATCGACGCCCGCAGCGATCTGTTTTCGCTCGGGGCTGTGCTGTTCACGCTTGCGACCGGAAAGCCGCCGTTTCGCGCCGAGTCGAGCCATGCGGTGCTGCGAATGGTGACCGACGTCGAGCCGGCCGACGTGCGCCTCGCCAATCCCGACATGCCAGCCTGGCTGGCGGGCATCGTCGGCCGGCTCCTGGCCAAGGATCCCGCCGCCCGGTTTCAATCGGCGACCGAAGTGGCGGGGATGCTCGAAGCGTGCCTGGCGCACGTGAACGATCCGCTCGCGATCCCGCTGCCGCCCGAGGTCGTCGGCGCGGCTCCAGCAAAACCCTCTCCGGTAGCACCGGCACCCGACCACCAAGCCGCCCCCCGAACCTTCCTCGCATCCCTGAGGCGAATCATGTCCGACCAGCGGCTCCTGTCGATCGCGGCGCTTGTCATCTTCCTGATGGCGCTGCTTCTTCCATGGCCGATCCTGGCCCTCGGCCGCGCCGAGCCGGCAATCATCTACGCGGTGATCGCCGCGCTCACGAGCCTCCTCTTTGCCTGGCTCGGCCGCCGCGACTCGCTCGGCCGGCTCGTCCTCAAGCTCGCCGGCACGGCGGCGATCCTCGGTGGCGCCGTCGTGGCCTTTTGGGTTCTCTCCGATTCGGTCCTCTCCGGAGAACGCCTCAACGCCGAGCGCGTCGCCGCGCTCCACGCTCAAAACCTCGCCAAGCAAGCCCAGATGGAGGCAATCGTCAGAACACGAGATGCCATGCAGCCGATGTCGATCCCCGTGCCAACTGCCCCACGCGTCGCCTCCGGCCCCGATCCGATGCCGGTCGTCGGCTGGCCTGGCCACAACGCCCCGGCCGAGATGCCGGTGCTGACGGCGACCGTGCCGTCTTCCACGCCGGCACCAGCAGCCATGGGGAGCGCCGACCTGATGACTCCGGGGGGCGTCAGCTTGAGCCTCGCAGGCCCCTTTGGAACCATGAAAACCGAACTCGCCAACTCTCTCGAGCGCCTCGAGCGCTGGCTCGCGGAGCACCCCCACGAGGCGGTCGCCGAAGTCACCATTCGCGGACCCGGGGCACTTCCCGATCATCAGACGAAGACCCTGGGCCCCCACGCCGACCTAGTCCTCCTAAATCTGGAAGACGCCACGACCTGGCAGCAGGAGTTGACCACCGGCTTTCTTGGACGTTCACTGACGGAGGTGATCCGTGGTGGCGGTATTCCCGCGCCGCCGACAAACGCCGCGACCGAGATCGGCGTGCAAACGCGTCTCGAGGATGGCGACGGATTCCAGCAGGAGATTTACGTGAGCGGCGAACCGGCGACCGGCGCGGTCACCACCAAGGAACGTCGCGTTCGCTTCACGCTCGACGGGACTTTCAGGACGCTCAACCGGACGGTCTGCACAGACTTCCGCGAGGCCGCCCCCGGCATCAGGCTCCCCCACTGGATCGAGATCGTTTCCTACGACATCGACTCCAACCAGCCGGAGAACGTCATCCCGAGAAAGTCTGTCTCGGTGACGGTCGTCGTGGAGGAGTGGCGGCCGGTGGAGGGCGAAGCGCCTGCCGAGGCCAATGGCGACGCTCAAGCGGCCGAAGCCGACCCGCCGATCACCCCGCCGACCGACGTCGTCCCCGCGGCGTCCGCTGCCGACACCCCGCAATGGCACGTCGAGATCGACAATGGCTCCGCTGTTGTGCGGGCCACGAAGAAGACCGACTCCGAGTTCGTGGAGGCAATGATCGTGGCGCTCAAGGAGGCGGGGATCGATCAGATCGCGATGCGGGAGCTAGAAACAGACGCCGAAACCGCAGTCACCGATCAGAGCCTGTCCGTCCGCATCGTTGACGACATCGCTGAGATCACGGCATCGATCGATCTGCCTTCCAAGGTTGTCGAGTCCACGATTCGCAACCTTCTCCACCCCGCCACCCGGGTGAAGTCCGTGAAGCTCCGAAGTCCGTGAAGCTCAAAGCCTCCGGTGGCACCAGGAATGAAACAGCGTCTCCGCGATGAAGCCAGACGGGCGACGCAGTCGACGACGTCCCGTTCTGATGCCAGCGGGGATTCGTGAATCGGACGCGGACTTCGCCAGCCTGCGGTCCAACGCAGGTTCCGGGGAAACCACTCCCCCCCGTCCCGAACCGCGGTGGTAAGATGCAGACTGGATTTCGCGAGCCAGTTTCTCCGGAGGGTTCCGCGATGACGCCGTCTCCATCGGATCTTGCTGACCGCGACCATGGGATGGCCCCGTCGCCGAAAGCACGTCTCGTCGCCATCGCCCACCCGCGTGACGACATCGAGGCGCAGCTGATCACGAATCTCCTCGCCGATGCCGGCATCGAGGCGATGGTCACCGGCGGGTCGCTTGCCGGCTTCCGGGCCGAAGCCCCGGCCAATGTCTGTGTCGTCGTGCGGGCAGCCGATGCAGACGCCGCGCGCGAGGCGCTTGCGGCAGTGCGGCCAACAGTCGACGAGGCCGACGTGGGCGACGACTTATCGTCAGAGAGCGAGCCGCCGCAGAGGCGAATCATCGACACAATCTTCCCTGCCACAATCGCTCTCGGGTCCATCGTCACGCTCGGGATCGTCGGATTGTGGCTTGCAGGATTTCGCTCACTGCAAGCTTCGCCGCTCGACTTCGTCATCGCCTTCGGCATGCTTGGCCTGTTGTGGCTCCTGTGGCAGAAGCGCCAGGCATGATCCCGGCGGCCGGCTGCCAGGGTTGCAGGCGTCGGTAGGGATCGCCCCGTAGACTTGGCGCGTCCCGAAGTTGCCCGACAACCCAGAGCCCTCATGGCCACGAGCCTCCTCCTTCTCCTCGACGACATCGCCAGCGTCCTCGACGACGTCGGCGTGATGACGAAGGTGGCGACCGCCAAGACCGCCGGCGTGATCGGCGACGATCTCGCCCTCAACGCCCATCAGGTCGCCGGCGTCGAGCCGGCCCGGGAGCTGGCCGTCGTGTGGCGCGTGGCGCTGGGGTCGCTGCGCAACAAGGCGATCCTCGTGCCGACGGCGCTGACGCTTTCCTGGCTCGCCCCCTGGGCCGTCGGCCCGCTCCTCATGCTCGGCGGGGCCTACCTCTGCTATGAGGGGGTCGAAAAAATTCTTCATTCGATTCTTTCGGGGTCGAAGCATCGCCATGGCAGCGTCGCACCGGATCCCGATCGGCACGCCGATCCCCACCCCCTTCCATCCGCCCCCGGCCGCCGGCCGGTGGCGGAGCATGAAAAGATCGCCGGGGCCATCCGCACCGATTTCATCCTCTCCGCCGAGATCATCGTGATCACCCTCGGCGTCGTGGCGGGGCAGTCGCTGGGGATCCAGCTGGCGGTGCTCGTGGCCGTCGCGCTGATGATGACCGTTGGCGTCTACGGCCTCGTCGCGGCGATCGTCCGGCTCGACGATCTGGGGCTGACGCTAGCGCTGCGCGGCTCGACGGGGGTGCGGGCGATCGGGCGGGGGATCCTCGCTGCCGCCCCCTGGCTGCTCCGCAGCTTGTCGGTGGCAGGGACGGCAGCCATGTTCCTTGTCGGTGGCGGGATCATCGCCCACGGGATCCCGGCGATCCATGAGATCACGGCGATCACGTCGTCGTTCGCCGGCCATGGGGCGGAGGGGGCTGCCGGTCATGCCGGTCATGCCGGTCATGCCGGTCATGCCCCGTGGTGGGGATCGCTGGCCTCGCTCGGCGCCGAAGCGGCCGTCGGGATCGGCATCGGCGTGCTCGCCGTGATGATCATCGCGCCCCTGCAATGGCTCCGCTCCCGGCGGGGAGCCCCCCGCAGCGAGGCGTGACAGACGCCCCAACAGCCCGCCCCCACCCTGATGGAACGGGCCCCCGGACGTGGGTATCCTCAACCTCACCCGGCGGGGATCACCACGTCCGGTAGACACCTCCGGGGAGCGATCCGCGATGGCAAAGAAGCGATCGGCAAAACGGCCGGCAGCCCCTCGGGCGTCGCGCCGCTCGGGCTACCGGGTGACGCTGCGAACGCCCGGCGGGGCGCGACTCACGCTCGCTCTCCATGGGAACGAGTTCCACCACGAGACGGTCCGTTGGAACATCTGGCTCGTCTCGACGCGGCTGCGGAACGACATCCCGAAATTGCAGCGTCGGAAGGAAGCGCGGAACGTGCTCGAGGACGTCGCCCGGGCCGGCGGGGTCTCCAAGCGCCTCCTCGACGGCTTTCGCCGTCAGGCAGCGAAGGAAGGGGTCGTGCAGGTCGAGACCGACTGGGAGGGGTTCACAGGGCCGGAGACCGATCGGCTCTTTCCCTGGGAGGAGACGCTCGCGCTGGCCTGCCGGGAGACCAGCGACGCTCGACCTGCCACGCGGCTCGTCGTCGTCCGCTGGCTGAAGTGCTCGGCGCGGCGAGCGCCTCCGGCGACGGGCCCAGCGAAGATCCTCGTCACGGTAGACGCCGCCGAGTCCCCCTTCGGAACCGACGCTGAATACAAAGTCGTGCGGCGCCCGCTGGCGACCGCGCAGGCCGGTGCCGCGCCGCTGCCGCTCCATGTGGTCGATTCCCCCGAGGCGATCCGCCGCTCTCTCCGCCCCCGGGGAGAGGAGCCGCCAGCCATCGTCCACTGGATGCTCCGCTCGGTCGACAAGGGGATCGTCTTCGATGCCGGCGATCGATGGCTGTCGTTCGACGCCGCGCCGCCGCCGGGTGTTCAGCTACCCGGGGCCCTGGCCAGCGACCGGGACGTGGCCGAAGCGCTCGCGGCCCATCATCCGGCGCTCGTGGCGTTGAGCTCCTGCTACACCGGCCGGAAGCTCGCGCCGCTGACCGTCGCCGCCGGGGCCGATCTCGTGATCGGGTTCCACCAGGAAGTCGATGACTCGAGCCTGCCGGCGTTCTTCGCCTCCTTCTACGCGGCGTTGCTCGGCGGCTCCTCCCCGATGAAAAGCCTGCGCGAGGCGATCGACTTCAATCGCGACCAGCCCGATCACGAAGGGCTCGGGGCGATCACGCTCTGGTCGGCGCGCGACCTCCTGGCGGCCGCGCCGCCTGCCCCGGCGCCATCCCAGTCCCTCCTCCCCACCACGAAGACTGCCGTCCCCCCGGCCCATGAAGGCCTCGTCTTCGATTGCGAGCCGGAGCCCGCGCTCAATTATTCAATCCTCCACTGCAGCCGGGGTGGACTCTTCCGCCGCTTCGTCGTCACGGCCCTCGACCGCCCCCCCTCCGACCCGCTCGACGTCATCGCTCGGCTCGACACGGGAACCGGCTCCCCTTCCGAGTGCCGGTTCTCCATCCCAGCTCCGGCCCGGGCGAATGCCAGAATCGATCTGGCCTCACTCGTCGCGCTCCCCCTCGGCGGTCAACTCCTCCGGGAGCGTCGCGAGACTCTGAAAGGCGCGGTGACGGTGACGGTCGGGTCGGCCGGTCGGACACTTTTCCAACAGACCTGGACGATCAATCTCCTCCCCTGCGACGAATGGCAAGACGATCACTACGGAAGACATTTTCTCCCGTCGTTCGTCCTCCCCCGCGACCCGGCGGTCCGCAGGGTGATCGGCCGGGCCCAGGGCTTTCTCCGGGCGATCATCGATGATCCACAGGGCAGCTTCAAAGGCTATCCGTTCGCGGCTCCCGCGGATCCCCAGCTAAAAGCGATCTGGTATGCCCTCGTCGACGGTTTCCGAATCGATTACATCCGCTCCCCCCCGGCCTACCTCAAGCAGGCGCAGCGGCTGCGGACCCCCGAGGAGGTCCTCCGCGGGAGACGCGGCAACTGCATCGAGCTGGCCCTGCTCCTCGCCTCCTGCTGGGAACACATCAACTTTCATACCGTCCTGTTTCTCACCTCCGGTCATGCCTTCTGCGGCCTGTGGGTGTCCGCCGACGCCCGCGAGCAATTCTTCGCCTCACTCCGCGATCCGAAGGTCACCGATCAGATCCAGGGCCGTCACACCTCCCTCGGCGGGACGGTCGTCAATCGCTCGGCCGCGACCCCATGGATGCTCACCGAGCCGATCCAGCACGACGCCATCCTCAGAGCCGTCGAAAACGGATCCCTCCTTCCCGTGGAAGCCACCTCCATGACCGGCAGGAAGAGCCTCAGGCAGGCGATCGACTGTGCGAAGGAGAAACTTCGCAACGCGATCGACGAAGTCGACGGAGAATACCTCGACGCCATGCTCGATGTCCGCACGGCCCGGGAGCTGGGGGTCACCCCGCTGCCGATCCTCACCGACAGTCCCGTTGCCTGAAACGGCTGGCGCCGGCGTCAGCGCGACGGCATCCCCGTCACCGGCGCACGTGAAAACCGCACGCGGACTTCGGGGTGGGTCGTGTAGAGCCGATGCCGCGTGCCGTCGGGAATGAGGATCGAGCTACTCGTGCCAGGATGGGCGTCGTCGACCGGCACGATCGGATTGCCGGCGTATTTCGTCCAGTAGACAAGGTCGTCGCTCCTCGCGATGCAGGTGCACCACCGCCCCCGCTCCCCCAGAGCACTGGCGTGGTAGTAGGCGTAATACCGGCCACGGTGTTTGACGATCTGATCGACGGCGATCATCCGCGTGTCGTAATGGTTGGGCCCGAGGGGAATGACCGGGTCGTCGGTGACGTTTGTAAACGTGACAAGATCGGGCGACGTCGCCACCCAGATTTCCTGGTCGGCGCGCTCGTAGAACAGCCACCACACCCCCTTCTCGTGCCACACCGCCGGCGTGCCCCGCGGCCCCTCCGGAATCGGCGCTCCCGTCGCCAAGCGGATATCGAGCGGCCCACGTTCTTCCCAGGTAAGGCCGTCGGAAGAGACGAGGAGATGGGCGATATCCCCCTCCCCTTCGGCAACCATCACCCAGCGCCCCGCGTCGCGGACAACACAGACATCCTCGATCCAGTCGCCCGGCACCAGCGGCCCCGCCGGATCGCGCGTCCAATTCAGCCCGTCGGTGCTCGTGGCGTGGCCGAGGAGCCGCAGCGGGCTCTGGTCGTCGTTGTAACCGGTGTACCACAGCCGCCAGCGATCGTGCCCCTCGCGGCGGATCCAGCCGCGCTCGCGGATGTTTTTATCCCACGCCCCGTCGCCGCCGCCGGCGAACAGCGGCACGGAAGAGGCGGGGCCGAAGTCGACAAGCTCGGTGGGAAAGTCCGCAGCCTCATCGGCCCGGCCCTGAACGGCCGCGCCCGAGGCGACGAGAAAGACGAAGGCAACGTATGTCTGGAATAAGCGCGTGATCATGGTGGGGTGATGATACTTGGATTTCGCACCCCACAATTGCCCCACTTCAGCGGTTCTGGCGATCCCGAAGCAACGCAAGAGCCCCGTCCGACTCGGTGCGGTCCACACAGTTGGCGCTGTCATCGCCGCGGTAGACTCCGTCCGTGCCGCACCCATCTCGCAGCCGAGCCCTTTGGCAGATGACCCGTCCCCAGCGCCGTTCGTCGCTCCGTCGCCAACTGGTCCTGCCGGTGGTGGGGCTGCTGTTGGCCGGGGTGCTCGCCAATGTCGCCTTCGCCTCGTGGCTCGCCGCGCGGCGGGCCGCCGACGTCGCCCGGCAACATGAACAGCAGGTGGTCGAGACGCTCGCCACGTCGCGCGTCACGCTCACGCTTCCCGTCCTCGAAACCCTCGCCCGCCTCACCAAGAGCCGATTCGTCGTCTGGAACCCGGTCGATGGCTCGCTCGGCACCACGACGCTCGAATCGGGTGAGCGCGACGAGCTCTCGGCTGCGGGTGTCGCCGCAGCGCTCGAGCGTGGCACGACGACGCTCGGCAGGCAGGCGTTTCGGGTGGCGACGGTGCGGTCGGGGAGCGTGCGGCCGGAGACGGTCGTCGTTCTCACGCCGCGCCGGTCGCTTGTCAGTCTCGCCCTCGAATCGGCCTGGCCGCAGCTCGCCGTCGCCACCTTCACCCTCGCCTTCCTCATCCCCGCCACACTGGCGGCCACCGGCCGGCTCTCGCGCCGCATCGGTGCGGTCGAACGCCGGGTCGCCGCGATCGCCGCGGGGGATTTTGGAACGGGGGTCATCGACGAAGGGCACAACGGCGACAGACCGGCACCGATCGACGACGAGATCGGCAGGCTCAACCGGGGCGTGGAGCGGATGAGCGGGCAGCTCGGCCAGCTCCGGGCCCGACTTCTCGCCGGCGAGCGCGAGCGGCTTCTCGGCCAGCTCGCCGCCGGGTTTGCCCACGAGCTTCGCAACGCCGTCACCGGCGCGCGCCTCGCGATCGATCTCCACCGCAGCCGCTGCCCACAGATCCCTGGCGAGGGCAGCCTCGCCGTGGCGATCAAACAGCTCGCGGTCGTCGAGGAGGAGGTGCGGGGGCTGCTCGCCCTCGGGAAGCGGACCGAGTCGGCGCCCGAGCCGCTCACCATCGATGGTCTCTTCATCGAGGTGGCCGACCTCGTCTCCCCGCGCTGCCAGCATGGCGGCACGACGCTCGACGTCGAGATGCCGACCGGGATCGGAATTGCTGCCCGGCGCGACAGCCTCCGGGCGGCGCTGTTGAACCTCGTTGTCAATGCGATCGACGCGGCCGGGCGCGGGGGAACCGTCCGACTCGAGGCCCGTGCCGCTGGAGAGGTGCGGATTTCTGTCGACGACACCGGCCCCGGCCCCCCGGATTCCCTGGCGGCAACACTCACCGAACCGTTCGTCACCGGGAAGCCGGAGGGGATCGGCCTCGGGCTGGCGATCGTCACGGCGGTGGCCGAGGACCATGGCGGCAGGCTCGAATGGGGGAGAGTCAACGACCACACCCGGTTCACGATCGTCCTTCCCGCCGGCGCGGTGTCGCCCACCGCGCCCGGCTCCCCTGCCCACCGGTCGAAAGCCACCACCCCATGAACCGCATTCTGATTGTCGACGACGAGCCCGCCATCGGCTGGAGCCTCGGAGAGATCCTCGATGACAGCGGCCATGCCGTGAAGATCGCCGCGAGCGCCGAGGAGGCGCTCGAGATCTGCCGACGATTCACCCCCGAGCTCATTCTCCTCGATGTCCGCCTCCCCGGCCGCGACGGGCTCTCGGCGATCCCCGACTTCCGCGTGCTCGTTCCCACAGCTCCGATCGTCGTCATGACGGCCTTTGGCGACCTCGACACGGCCGTCCGGGCCGTCGAGGCAGGCGCTGCCGAATACCTCGTGAAGCCGTTCGATTCGGCCCAGGTGACGGCGATCGTTGACCGGCTCCTCGAGCGCGGGGCCACAGCCGCAGCGTCGGCCCCGCCCCCCGGTGGCCTGGTCGGCAGTTCGGCCATCATGCAGCGGGTGTTTGCGCGGGTGGCGCTGGCCGCCTCGAGCGACCTGCCGGTGCTCATCACCGGCGCCACCGGCACCGGCAAGGAGCTTGCCGCCCGTGCCATCCATGCCCACTCGGCGAGGCGCTCGGGCCCGCTTGTCGCCGTGAACCTCGCCGCCCTCCCGCCGACGCTCGTCGAAGGGGAGCTCTTCGGGCAGACAAAAGGCGCCTTCAGTGGAGCGACGGCGCGCGACGGCCTGTTTGCCAGTGCCGATCGCGGCGTGCTGTTTCTCGACGAGGTAGGAGACGCCGCGCCCGAGGTGCAGGCCCGGCTGCTGCGCGTCCTCGACGCGCGGGAGATCCTTCCGGTGGGTGCAGCGGCCCCACGCCGAGTCGACATCCGCGTCATCGCCGCCACCAACCGCGATCTCGCCGCCGACGTCGCGGCCGGCCGGTTCCGGGCCGATCTCCTCCATCGGCTCCGCGTCTTCTCCGTCGAGATGCCGCCACTTTCGGCGCGCCTCGACGACCTCCCGGCGCTCGTCGCGCATTTCCTTACCGGAAGCCCCGGCTGCGGCCCCCTTCAAGCAGCCTCAGACGACTTTCTCGACGCGGTCCGGTCGCGCCCCTGGCCGGGGAACGTCCGCGAGCTTAAGGCCGCAGTCGACGTCGCCGCCGTGCTCGCCCGTGGCGGCACGCTCCGCCCCGAGCACCTTCCGCCGCCGCTCCCCGGCGCCGCGGGAGCAACACGAGCGGAGGGCAACAAAGCCTCGGCTGCCGACGGCGTGGCCACCGCCGAGGCCCGTCTTGAGCGCGCCGTTCGCGATTGGGTGGCGGCGCAGCTCGGCACTGAACAACCGCGGGAGGGCTGGCTCCACGAGGATTTTTTCAAGGCAGCGGAGGCGACGCTGATCGACGAAGCGCTCGCCCGCACCGGCGGCAATCGGACCGCCGCGGCCAAGCTCCTCGGCCTCGACCGCTCCACCCTCCGCGGCAAACTGCCGCGGGGGTGACTGAGGCTGTGAATCCACCGCCGGCCCGATCGCGCGAGTGGATCGCGATTGGCCTGCCATGGAACGCCCGTTCCGAAAGGTCGTCAGCCAACGGCGGGCCGCACGCCTTGCCGTCGGAAACCTGTGGCCTACCGCGGAGGCACCTGGCCGGCGCCTGGAATCGACCCGATTGGCAGAAACATCGGCCGAGACGCCGGACGGCTGGGCAGAGCCCCGGCCTCGACAACCAACTCGAAAAACCCGAGGTGCGCGTAGAACCGAAGCGCCTCGGGGAGCGCATCCACCACCACGCCGACGCACCCAAACCGGCGCGCCATTTCCAGGGCCATTTCCAGGGCGAACCGCACGAGCCGGGAGCCGATTCCCTGTCCCTGGTCGGTCGTGGAGACGGCCAACCTCGCCAGACGCAGAATCGGGAGCGGATAGGCCGGCAACCGCTGTCGCTCCCGACGCGGCAGGCGGTCGATCACCATCGATCCCGGCGCGATCGTGACATAGCCAACGACACGGCCGGCGGTCGACGCCACGTAGGTCACGCCGACGTGGAGCCGAAACTGGTTTTGCCCCGCGTAATTGCGAAAGAATCGGTCGAGCTCCACATCTCCCGATGAAAACGACGACCGATCGTCATCCGGCCGCAGTGGCCGGATTTCAATCTCCATCGAAGATCGCCTTCATGGCCGGTGTCGGTGGCTCTGCTCGTTTGATCCGCCGAACCACGTCCGCGCCGACCTCGCGAGAAACCTCGATCACAGGAGGCACAACGACGTCGGCCGGCAACTCCTCGAGCGCGGCCAGGTGATGAAGAATGGCCGTTTCGATGAGGTGGGATTTCTTGACGCCGTGTTGCCTCGCGAACCGCTCCAGCCGCTCCCGCGTCGTGTCGGCAATGACGGCGGAGACCTGCGATACACCGGTTGCCATGACTCTCTCCTGCGTCCGAAGATACCCGGGATAAAGACCTTCTGACATAATTCTACAGAAACGTAGATTCCCCGGCAACGATGGATGGCGGTTCAGAACTGCCGCGCGGCGAATCGTTCGCCGGTAAGGGGGAAAGTTCCACCGCCTCGGGCATTTCCCCTGCGCACCGCCGATGATGGGAGATGTGCTGACCTCGGTCGGCGTGTTCGCCCCCGCCTGATTCCCGCCATCATGCGCCACACTGCCCCCCACGAGCGTCGCTCAGCGCGGGCCTTCACGCTCGTCGAGCTTCTCGTTGTCATCGCCATCATCGGCACGCTCGTCGGCCTGCTCCTGCCGGCGGTCCAAGCCGCGCGCGAGGCGGCCCGGCGGTCGAGCTGCCAGAACAACATCCGCCAACTCGCGCTCGCCGTGCACTCCTTCGGGGGCGCGAGGCGACATTATCCCCCGAGCCTGCTCCACACACCCAGCACGACGTTCCAGTCGAACAACGGCTCGTGGGGAATCCTCGGCCGCACGCTCCCCTTCATCGAGGAGTCCGCCGCGGCTGTGCAGGTCGACCTCGAGAAGCCGTGGGATCAGCCCCCTAACAGCACCACCGGCGTTCCTCTCACCCGGATTCCAGTCTTCGTTTGCCCCAGCGAGCCGAACGACATACCGCGGCTCAAGAACGGCCTCCAGTACGTCCGGCCGCTGAACTACGGCTTCAACTTTGGCACCTGGTTCGTCTACGACCCGGCCACAGGCACCGGCGGCGACGGATCGTTCCACCCGAACTCGCGTTTGAAAGCGGGCGCGTTCGTCGACGGCTTGAGTAAGACCCTCTGCGCAGCTGAGGTGAAGGCCTTCACCCCCTACGTGCGCAACTCCGCCGATCCCGGGGCTGCCTTTCCGCCGTCGTCGCCTCCGGGATCCGCCGCACACGTGGCCGCGCTCGCCGGCGGTGGCCCCTCCGACCCAAAGCTCGGTCCGACGACGAACGACTGCACTGGCCATACCGAATGGCCCGACGGCCGCGTGCACCACTCCGGCTTCACGACCGTCCTCCCGCCAAACACGCGGGTGCCCCTTGAGGTGGCCGGCATCGTCCACGATGTCGACTACAACTCCCGCCAGGAGGGCTCGAGTGCCACGGCGCGAACGTTCGCCGCGATCACCGCGCGGAGCCATCACCGTGGCCTCGTCGGCACGGCGATGATGGATGGGTCTGTCCGCTCGATCGGCGACGACGTGGCCGCCGAGGTCTGGCGGGCCCTAGGCACGCGGGCCGGCGGCGAGACGGCAGAAGCGCCGTGAACGCTGACTGTACTTGGGACATGCCTCGTCTCCCGCACGCGGGCAGAAAGCCCAAGGCCCATGCGCAACGCGTGACGCCGCCAGCGAGGGGTCGCCCGTGCTCCGAGAGCCGGCCTCGACGGTAAGCGAAGGATAGGAGGGCGGAAGCGTAAGCGGCGCGGAGAGAGCGGCGGCCATGGATGGCCGACGCGAACGTCCGGCGACGGGGCACGGGCGACCCCGAAGCCACGTTTGACCCCGATCCCACCGATGCTCTCTTGGTGGCTTGCCTGTGAGTGGTCCATCGGCGGGGCCGGCAAAAGTTTCGTCGTTTCTCGGAGGACCTCGTCACTCCTCAAGCGTTCGCCGATCCCCGCCTCGCCTGCGCGTGGCATCATGGGCCATGCACAGTAAGAGAATCGGAGCCACGTTTGGCCGACTTGCCCCGTGCGCCATCACGAAAAAACCGGCCCGGCGGGAATCGCCCCGCCGGGCCGGTGTGGCAATCGTGGCGTGAGATCAGCGCCGGCTCACGGCTGCTGGGGGAGCCGGCCCGACTCGACCGCAGGCGTCGGGCCGGTGCAGGCCCGCATGAAGGCGACGAGGTCAGCCTTTTCCTGCGCGGTGAGCTTGAGTGGCTTGATCTTGTCGGAGAGGGTCGCGTTGGGATGGCCACCCTTGTCGTACCACTCCACCACTTCCTCGAGCGTGGCCACGGACCCGTCGTGCATGTAAGGGGCAGTGAGGGCGACATTCCGCACCGTCGGCGTCTTGAAGGCCCCCTTGTCTTTGGTGTCCTTGGAGACGACGAACCGGCCGAGATCGGGCTCGGCTTGGTCCATGCCGATGCCGAGGTTGTGATACTTCTCGTCGGCGAGGTTCGCGCCGACATGGCAGGCGGTGCAGTTCCCCTTCTCGGTGAAGAAGATGTCACGGCCGCGCTTCGCCGATTCCGACATCGCAAACGTCGCCGCCGCCCCCTTCGCCTCGGCGTACTTCTTCGCCAGCTCCTCGTCCTCCTTGATGTCGTCCGCGTCGACGTCGGCAAACGGGCGGAGCTGCTCGCCGTAGTCGTAAGGGGAGGGGCCAGTGACGAGGACACGCTCGAAGGCGGCGATCGCCTGGC
>SIAG01000043.1 GCA_009691925.1 Planctomycetaceae bacterium | reverse complement strand
CCTCTCCGACGACCTCCACTACGTTCATTCCAGCGGAGTGGCCGACACGAAGGAGGCGTTCCTGGCCAACCTCGTTTCCGGCAAGACGAAGTATGTCGAGTACGTCCCGGGGGAGCGGTCGTGGCGGTTCCCGGCGGCGGGGGTGGCGCTGGAGTCAGGGAAGGCGCGGGTCAAGGTGGTCAACGCCACTGGCCCGATGACGGTTCATCTCTCGTATCTCGCCACCTGGCGCGAGGAGAACGGCCAGTGGCGGTTTCTCGCCTGGCAGTCAGCGCGGCTTCCGCAGCCCTCGACGCCGGCCGGCTTCACGGCGCTGTTCAACGGGAGCGACCTCTCCGGCTGGCGCGGGCGGCCCCACTTCGATCCGGCCGCCGAGGCGGCGCTGGCTCCCGAGGAACGCTCTGCGAAGCAGGCGGAGTGGGATGCCGATATGCGTCAGCACTGGAAGGTGGAGGGGGGAGAGATCGTCAGCGATGGTCACGGCGTGTTCCTCTCGACCGATCGCGACTACGGCGACTTCGAGTTGCACCTCGAGTGGATGCTTCCCGAATCGGGTGCCGACAGCGGCATCTACCTCCGCGGCAATCCCCAGGTGCAGATCTGGGATCCGGACTGCGAGCGTGACTTCCAGCATGGCAATCAGAAGGGCTCCGGGGGGCTGTGGAACAATCCCGCCGACAGCCCCGGCAAGTGGCCGCTGGAGCGCGCCGACAGCCCGACGGGAGCGTGGAACACGACGAGAGTCCGGATGCAGGGGGAGCATGTCACCGTAATTCTGAACGACCGCGTCGTCGTCGACGACGCCAGGCTCGCAAACTTCTTCGCCGCTGGCACGCCGCTGCCGGAGAGGGGGCCGATCCAGATCCAGACGCACGGCGCGCCGATGCGCGTCCGCAATGTCGCCGTCCGGGAGCTTTCCACGCTCGAGGGAACCGGCCCGGGCTGGCGCGATCTGACGGGCGCGGAGTTTGAAAACGTCAATGGCGAGCCCGACACCTGGACCTGGAAGGATGGCGGCGTTCACTGCACCGGCCGGCCGGTCGGCGTTATCAAGACGAAGCAGCCGGTGAAGAATCTCGAGATGTCGCTCGAGTGGCGGCACCTCACGAAGGGGGGCAACTCGGGGGTCTTCCTGTGGGCTCCCGCCAACGTTCTTGAAAATCTCAAGCCGGGGGCCCTCCCGCCGGGCGGGATCGAGGTCCAGGTGCTCGACCATGGCTACGCCGAGGAGTACCAGCGGTCGACAGGGAAGAAGTCGGATTGGTTCACGACCGATGGCGACGTCTTCCCGGTCGGGAGCTCCGACATGACGCCGTTTCCCCCTGCGGCCCCCGGCGGCAAGAGGAGCTTCCCCACCGCCAGTCATTCCCGGGGATCCCCCGAATGGAATCATTACTACATCCGCGCTATCGATGGCGAGGTGCGGCTGTGGGTCAATGGCCACGAGGTGTCAGGGGGGACCGATTGCAAGCCTGCGGAGGGCTTTTTGTGCCTTGAATCGGAAGGGGCACCGGTCGAGTTCCGCCGGCTGCGGATCCGCCACCTGCCGTAGGCAAACCTCGACTGGCACCGATCGGGATTGCAACGATAATTCGAGGATAGTCATCCTCGAGGAGTCATCGCGTGCCGGTTCGTACGCCCCTTATCGTCCTTCCTGTTCTTCTCGCCCTCCTTGCCGGGGCAGCGGCGCTGGCCGTCCCTGGCGGGCACCCGATCCCGGCGCCCAAGAAGCCGACCGTCGCCCTTAAATCGGACGAGCCGGTGACGGCGGCGGCCGCGTTCGGGATGCGGGAGGGGTTTGAGGCCCGGCTGTTTGCCGCCGAGCCCGATGTCGCCAATCCGGTCGCTTTCTCGGTCGACGAAAAGGGGCGCGTGTTTGTCTGCGAGACGTTCCGGCAGGGGCGCGCGGTGAACGACAACCGCGGCCACGACGACGCGTGGGTCAATGCCGATCTCGCCGCGGAGTCGATTGAAGATCGCGATGATTTCTACCGCCGCCTCCTCGACGCGAAGACGGTGGCCGAGTGGGAGCTCGATGACGACCGGGTGCGGAGGCTCGTCGACACCGACGGCGACGGCGTTGCCGACGAGGCGAGCGTCTATGCCGACGGCTTCAATGGCCTGATGGCGGGGACGGCCGCCGGGATCCTCGCCCGGCGCGGCGACGTGTGGCTGGCCTGCATTCCGTCGTTGTACCGGCTCCGCGATCTCGACGGTGACGGCCGGATCGACGGGACTCTCGGGGAGAGGCAGGAGCTCTCCACCGGCTATGGCGTCCGGGTCGCGCTGCGGGGCCACGATCTCCATGGCCTCGTGCTGGGGCCCGATGGACGGATCTACTTCACGATCGGCGATCGTGGTTACAAGATCTCCCTCGATGGCCGGGCGTACCACGATCCCGGCAGCGGTGCCGTCTTCCGCTGCCATCCCGACGGCAGCGACTTCGAGATCGTGGCCACGAGCCTGCGGAATCCGCAGGAGCTGGCCTTCGACGATCTCGGCAATCTGTTCACCGTCGACAACAACTCCGACGGGGGCGATCAGGCCCGGCTGGTCCACGTCCTCCCGGGGAGCGACTCGGGCTGGAACATGTCGTTTCAATACATCGAGGATCGCGGCCCCTGGCACCGCGAGAAGCTCTGGCACACCGCCCACGATGGCCAGCCCGCCTGGATCATCCCGCCGCTGGCCCACATCGGCTCCGGGCCAGCGGGGCTGTCGTTCTATCCCGGCACCGGGTTGGGCAGGCACTTCGACGGGCGCTTCCTCCTCTGTGATTTCCGCGGCGGGGCGGCCAACAGCTCGATCCGCACCTTTCGTATTGCTCCCAAGGGCGCGAGCTTTGTGCCGGTCGACGAGGAGGAAACCTTTCGCAATATCCTCGCCACTGATGCCGAGGTGGGGCCGGACGGCAGCCTGTGGGTGAGCGACTGGGTGCATGGCTGGGAAGGGGAGGGGAAGGGGCGGATCTGGCGCTTCGTGCCGAAGAATCGATCGGCGGCCGAGCAGGGGCTGGTCGACGAGGTGCAATCGCTGCTCGGCGGAGACTGGGAGCAACTCGAAGCTTCCCGGCTGGCGACACTCCTCGGCCATGTCGATCGCCGCGTGCGACTCGAGGCGCAGTGGGAGCTTGCGAGGCGCGGCGATGCGCCGACGCTCGAGGGGGTGGCTGCAGAGCCGGACGCGAAGCTGTTAGCGCGTGTCCATGCCATCCAAGGGCTCGCCCAGATGGCACGAGGTTCCTTGCTCCCGACTTTTGTGGTCCTTCCGTTTGCCCCGCTGCTCGGCGACCCGGCGGGGGAGATCCGCATGGTGGCCGCGCGGGAGCTCGGCGATTGCGGTGCCGCAGTCGATGAGGCCGACCGGGCGAAGCTCATCGGCTTGCTCCACGATCATGACCTCCAGGTCCGTTCGGCTGCGGCCATTGCCCTCGGCCGAATCGGCCGGCAAAGCGGCCCTGATCCGGTCGCCGCGCGGGGCTTGGCTGCCGCAGCCGACGGCGCGGCGGCGGCCGATCCCCATTACCGCCATGCGATCGTGATGGGGCTTGCCGGTATGAGCGACGCGGTGGGCCTCGCGGCTCTCTCCACCGATCCGTCGCCGCGGGTCCGTCTGGCGGCGGTGGTCGCGCTGCGGCGCCGTGGCAGCGACGTCGTGGCTCGATTCCTCGACGATGCCGACGCGCGGGTCGCCGCCGAAGCGGCCCGGGCGATCCACGATCTCCCGCTGGCCGGGGCCTGGAGCGAGCTCGCGGCGCGAGTTGCCACCGGACCGCTCGACGAGGCTTTTCTGCGCCGGGCGGTCGCTGCGGCCGAGGCATCGGGGACGAAGGCCGATGCCGAGCGCCTCGTGGCGCTTGCCGCCCGCTCCGATGCGCCTGCGGCGATCCGGGCCCTGGCCCTCGACGTCCTCCGCACCTGGAGCCAGCCGCCGCTGCGCAGTCGCGTCAACGGATCGTGGCAGCCGATCGAACCGCGCGATGCCGGCCCCGCCCGGGAGGCCCTCGAGGCCGCGCTCCCCGCGCTCCTTGCCTCGAATCTCGACGACACGCTCCGCGCCGGCCTTCTCAAGGCGGCTGCCGAGCTGGGGATCGGTTCGGTTGGGCCGCTGCTGGCCGAGTGGGCCGGCGACGAAGCGCGGAGTCCGGTGTCGCGTGCCGAGGCGCTCGCCACGCTCGATGCTGCCGGCGATGCCGCGGCGATTGCTCTCTCCACGCCGCTCCTCCACGACGCGGCTCCCGCGGTGCGGTCGGCGGCGCGAAGCGTCCGTGCCCGGCGGCTTCCGCCAGCCGAGACGGTGCCAGAACTGGCCCAGGCCGCTGCGGCGGCCGATGTTGGCGAACGCCAGACGGCGATCGATCTCCTGGGGCGCATCGATGACCCGGCCGCGACAAGCGCCGTCGCGGCGCTCGTCGCGGGGCTGCGGTCGAACCGCGACGCCGCCACGGAGCTCGAGATCAACGAAGCCGCCGCCCGACGCCTCGGCCTGGGGGTGGCTGATCGGCTCGCGGCCGAACGGGTCGCCACGGCCCTCCAGGGGGACTCGACCGCCGCCTGGCGCGATTGCCTCGACGGCGGAGATGTGGCCAAGGGACGGGCCTTGTTCTTTGGGAAGGTGGCGGTGTCGTGCGTCCGCTGCCACCGCGCCGAGGAGATCGGCGGCGACGTCGGGCCGAAGCTCGACGGGATCGCGAAGGACAAGGAGCGGCAGTATCTCCTCGAGGCGATTGTCGCCCCCGATGCGAAGGTGGCCGATGCCTACCGGACGACGGTCCTGGTCACCGAAGACGGGCGGACGATCGCCGGGATCGTCAGCGCCGAGAAGGAGGGGGTGCTGACCCTGAAAACGGCCGACGGCGGTTTGGTCGAAGTGCCGCTGGATTCAATCGAGGACCGAGCGAGCGGGCCGAGCTCGATGCCCGCCGATCTGGCCGGAAAACTCTCCCGCCGCGAGCTCCGCGATCTGGTCGCGTGGCTGTCGTCGTTGCGATAGGCTGGTGGGCTGGGGACTGAGCCATTGTTTCTTTCGGACCATCTTTTTCTCTGTGGAGAGACTTTTCATGCGGATGCTCGCAAACTCCTGGATGACCCTGCTTAGCCGCGGTGCCCTGGCCACCGCGCTGGTCGGAGCGATCGGCACCGGCCTGCGGGCCGAGGAGCCCGGCTTCAAGGCACTCTTTGACGGCAAATCGACGCAGGGCTGGCAAGGGGATGTCGGTGGCTACGAGGTGAAGGATGGCGAGCTCCACTGCCGCAAGGGGGCCGGCGGAAAGCTCCTGACCAAGGAGGAGTTCGCCAACTTCGATCTGAAGTTCGACTTCCGGCTGACCCCCGGGGCCAACAACGGCCTCGGGATCCGCGCGCCGCTCGATGGCGACGCCGCCTTCGCCGGGATGGAGCTTCAGATCCTCGACGACGGCCACGAGAAGTATGCCGGGATCGCCCCCTATCAGTCGCACGGGTCGGTCTATGGGGTCCTCCCTGCCAAGCGCGGGGCCCTTAAAGCCACGGGGGAGTGGAACAGCCAGGAGGTGATTGCCGAGGGATCAAAGATCAAAGTGATCCTCAATGGCACGACGATCGTCGATGGTGACATCGCCGAGTTTCGTGACGGCAAGAAGACCCTCGACGGCCAGGCTCATCCCGGGCTGAAGCGGACCAGTGGCCACGTCGGTTTCCTCGGCCACGGTGACGAAGTCCACTTCCGCAACATCCGCATCAAGCCGCTGGTGAAGTAACGGCGGAGTCCTATGCCTCGCTCCTCCCGCCCACGTGCCGTGGTCCCGATCGTGCTCCTCGTCGTCTTCGCGGCGCGGATGCCGATCGGCGGCAGCCATGCCGCGGAGCCGGGGGGAGCCGGGCAGGGGAGCGGCCCTGGGATTGCGGAGCAGGTCCGCGCTCTGTTCTCCAGTCGCTGCCGCGAATGCCACGGGCCCGACCTCCAGGAAGGGGGGCTGCGGCTCGACCTCGACCCTCGCAAGCTGGATGAGACAGCCCAGGTCGTCGTGGCCGGCAACCGGGGGGCAAGCGCGCTCCATGACCGAGTCACATCGACCGATCCCGCGACGCGCATGCCGCCGCGGGGGAAGGCCCTCTCGGAGGAGGAGATCGGGCTGGTGGGGGCGTGGATCGATGCCGGGGCAGAGTGGCCCGCGGGGGCGTGGCGCGATCCGCGGCTCGACCACTGGGCCTGGCAACCGGTGGTCCGCCCTGATGTTCCCGGGGGTGCCGTCGGCAGTGCGGCGATCGATGCCTTCGTCGTCGCGCGCCTCGCAGAAAGCAGCCTCGCCCCGGCCCCGGAGGCCGATCGGCGGACGCTCATCCGCCGGGCGTCGTACGATCTCGTCGGCCTCCCTCCGACCCCCGCAGAGGTGGCCGCTTTCGAGGCCGACCCGGCCCCGGACGCCTTCGAGCGCCTCGTCGATCGGCTCCTGGCCGCGCCCGGCCACGGGGAGCGCTGGGCCCGGCACTGGCTCGATGTCGCCCACTACGCCGACAGCCATGGCTACGAGCGCGATCAGCTCCGCCCCCATGCGTGGCGCTACCGCGACTGGGTGATCGACGCCCTCAATGCCGACAAGCCGTACGACGCGTTCCTGCGGGAGCAGGTGGCCGGCGACGTGATCGCGCCGGACGATCCCGCCGCGGTCGTGGCCAGTGGGTTTCTCGTGGCCGGTCCCTGGGATCTCGTCGGGCAGGTGGAGACGCAAAGCGCCGTCCTGCGGCGCCAGGCCCGGGCCGATGATCTCGATGACATGCTCACGCAGGTGATGGCGGCCGCGTGCGGCGTGACGATCAACTGTGCCCGCTGCCATGACCACAAGCTCGATCCGATCCCGCAGCGCGACCACGCCGCGCTGGCGGCCCTCCTGGTCGGCGTGACGCGCGGCGATCGCCCTGTCAGCCCGGCGGCGGTGGCCGCCCGGGATGCGAGGCGACGGGAGCTCGAGGAAGCGCTCCGCACCGCGACGGCCGACGTCCATGCCCTCGCCGGGGCACCGGTCGATCTGGCCGACATCGTCGGCGGCGGCGACGGCTCGGGGAACGGCGTGAAGGGGGCGGGGATCGACCCGCGCTCTGGTGTGGCCCGCGACCGGACGCCGCTGGGGTTCCTTGAAGGGATCGAGGCGAATCGGCCCGTTCCCGGGCCCTCGCCACTGGTGGCAGCGGTGCTCGTACCCGATGGCAGCGGGCCGGTCCGGTTCGTCGTCGATGGTGAAGCGATCGACGGCCTCCCGCCGACGGCCCGGGAGGGGTGGGATGCGATCCGCAACGGCCCGGTCAACGCCCAGGCCTCGACAACCACCGTCGGCATCGACCACGCCACCGACGGCCACGCCATCCTCGGTCTCCATGCCAATGCCGCGATCACCTTCGATCTGGCCGCGATCCGAGCCAGGCATCCGGCCACCAGCCGGCGCTTCCGCGCGGTGGTCGCTTATGGCGGCCGGGCGAAGACTGCCGGGGCTGAGGTCGCCGTCTATCTCGATGGCCGGCGCGTGATCCAGTGCCGGCTCGATCAGGCGAGCCCCGGAGAACCGCTCGACATCATCCTGCCCGATGACGCCCGCCATCTGACCGTCGTGGCCACCGACGGCGGGGATGGCATCGGTCATGATCAGATCTGGTTCGGCGACCCGCGGATCGAGGGGACCCCCTCCCATCCTGTCGACGAACCGGCTCTGGCCGCCGCGCGGGGGCGGATCGAGTCGCTGCGGCAGGCGCTCGCGGCCTTGCCGGCGACGGGAATCGTTTACGCTCCGGTTGTGCAGCCGCCGCCGCCGGTGCACCTCCTTTTGCGCGGCGATCCGGAGCAGCCGTTGGGGGAGATTCCTCCGGGGCTGCCGACGCTGGTGGGCGTGCCCGCGACGGTCCTGCCGGCCGATGCCACCGATGGCGTGCGCCGGCGGGCCCTCGCCGATTGGATCACCGATCGGGCCAATCCACTCACGCCGCGCGTGATCGTCAACCGGCTCTGGCACCATCACTTCGGCACCGGCCTCGTCGACACGCCGAGTGATTTCGGCTCCGGAGGGGGGCGCCCGTCGCATCCGGCGCTCCTCGACTGGCTGGCGGCGGAGTTGGTCGATCATGGTTGGTCGCTCCAGCACGTCCACCGGCTCATCTGCACGAGCCAGACCTGGCGGCAGCGGAGCCATGGCGTGCCCGGAGCGGCCTCTGGCGTGGCGGTCGATTCCGGCAACCGTCTCCTCTGGCGAATGAGCCCGCGGCGCCTCGACGCCGAGTCGTACCGCGACACGGTGCTGGCCGTTTCCGGCACGCTCGATCCCGTCCGCGGCGGGCCCGGCTTTCGCGACTTTCGCGTCACCGAGGCCTATGCCCCAATCTACGAGTCGATTCCCGTCGACCGCCCCGACCTGCGGCGCCGCAGCATCTACCGCTGCGTCGTCCGCGGCACGCCCGATGTCTTCCTGACAACGCTCGACTGCCCCAACCCCGCCAACCTCGCGCCAGTCCGGGCCCGGACGACAACGGCGCTGCAGTCGCTGGCGATCCTCAACAACGACTTCACCCTCCGCCATGCTGCAGCCTGGGCCGAGCGGCTCGGGCGCGAGGCGGGGAATCGCCCCGCCGATCAGGTGCGCCTTGGCTTTCAGCTCGCCTTCGGCCGTGAGCCTGACCGGGAGGAGGCCGCTGCGGGGAGTGAGCTGGTCGTGCAGGCGGGGCTCGTGCAGTTCTGCCGGATGATGCTGGCGGCCAATGAGCTGTCGGCGATCGACTGACAAGGGTCTACAGTCCACGGATTCAACCGATGCTTTTTTCCGCTTCCCCCTCGAGCTACCGCTTCGGTCCGTCGGGCCGACGGGCGTTTCTTGGCGCCCTCGGCGGCGGGCTCGGCGCCCTCGGGCTCGATGTCGCCCTCGCGGCCGCAGCGCCCCCCTCCGGGAGCATTCCGCGGGGGGCGCTGGCGCCACGGCCGCCCAGTTTTGAGGCGCGGGCCACGGCGGTAATCCAGATCTTCTGTCCGGGGGGAATGAGCCACGTCGACACGTTTGACTACAAGCCGGAGCTTGTTCGTCGGGCCGGCATGCCGTTTGATCCTGATGGGAAGCTCGAGTTTTTTGCGTCGCGGCCGGGGGAGTGCATGCCGTCGGCTTGGCCGTTCCGGCAGCACGGGGAATGCGGCCGCTTCGTGAGCGATCTCTTCCCGGGCCTGGCCCGGCATGTCGATTCGATCGCTTTCCTTCATTCGATGCATGCCAAGTCGGCGCTCCATGGGCCGGCGATGTTCATGGCCAACAGCGGCTTCATCCTCCCTGGATTCCCGTCGTTTGGCGCTTGGGCGACCTACGGCCTGGGGAGTGAGGCCGAGAATCTCCCGGCGTTCGTCGTCCTCCCCGACCCGCGCGGCCTGCCGCCGGGGGGCACGATCAACTGGGGCGCCGGGTTCCTGCCGGCTGTCCATCAGGGGACAGTGCTGCGGACCGCCGCCAACCAGCCGCCGATCGCCGATCTCTTCCCCCCTGCCGATCGGGCCGATGTCCGGGCCGGTGAGCCGGCCGGGCTCGGCTTCCTCGGCGCGATCAACCGCCGCCACCGCGATGCGCGCGGGGGGGATGCCGATCTCGATGCCCGGATCGAGGCCTTCGAACTGGCGGCACGCCTCCAGCTCTCGGCCCCGGAAGTCGGCGAACTGTCAGGGGAATCGGCGCTCACGCTGGCCAGCTACCGGCTCGACAATCCAGACCTGGGGCCCTTCGGCAGGCAGTGCCTCCTCGCCCGCCGGCTCGTCGAGCGTGGCGTCCGCTTCGTGCAGATCTACTGCGGCGCGGAGAACACGACGGCACTCAAGATCCGCCCCAACTGGGATTCGCACGAGGATCTCGTCCGCGATCACGGCTACTGGGGGCCGATCCTCGATAACGGGGCCAGCGCGCTGTTGACGGATCTCGCCGGCCGCGGGCTCCTCGACTCGACACTCGTCATCGGCTCGACCGAGTTCGGCCGGCAGCCGGCGGCGCAAGGGAAGGGGCGCGACCACAACCCTGGTGCCTTCACCGCCTGGATGGCCGGCGGGGGTGTGAAGGGGGGCGTGGCCCACGGCGCCAGCGACGAGCTCGGCTTCAAGGCCGAAGTCGATCCGACAACCTGGCACGACCTCCATGCCACGGCGCTCCACCTCCTCGGCATCGATCACGAGCGCCTCACGATCTACAACAACGGCATCCCGCGCCGGCTCACCGATGTCCATGGCCGGGTGCTCCAAGCAATTGTGGCCTGAGCGTACGGCGGTCAGCGTCCCACGAGCCGGGGATGGGGACGCCCCTCGTTGAGCGTGGGCCGCTCCGGACGCCCCTGCGACGCAAACTCGAGGCGGAGATGGTCGAGGCCGAGCGCGCGGAGGATCGTGGCGTGGATGTCGTGGACATGGAGGCGGTCGGCGATCTGGTGGAGCCCGACATCGTCGGTGGCGCCGATTCCGATCCCTCCCGGCACGCCCCCTCCGGCCATCCACATCGTGAAACCGTAGGGATTGTGGTCGCGGCCATCCCCCTTCTCGCTCATCGGCGTCCGCCCGAACTCCCCTCCCCAGACAACGAGCGTTGAGTCGAGAAGGCCGCGGCGCTTGAGGTCGCGGATGAGCGCCGCGACCGGCTGGTCAACCTGCCGGCAGAGCTCGGCGTGGTTCTTTTCGATCCCGGCATGGGCGTCCCATTTGCTGCCGGCACCGTGATAGACCTGCACGAAGCGGACGCCCCGTTCAACGAGGCGACGGGCGAGGAGACAATTGCGGCCACAGACGGCCGTCGCCGGTTCGTCGAGGCCGTAGAGCCGGCGGGTCTCAGCGGTCTCCGCGCCCAGGTCGACGGCCAGCGGGGCTGCCGCCTGCATTCGGTAGGCGAGCTCGTAGCTTTGGATCCGCGCCTCGAGCTCGGTCTGTTCAGGCGTGGCCGCCGCTCGGGCTCGGTTGAGCTCGGTGAGGAAGGCGAGCTTCGCCGCCTGCCGGGCGGGGCCGACTCCCTTCGGCGCGGTGAGATTCGCGATCGGCGGCGTGCCGGTGCCCAGCCGCGTCCCCTGGTAGACCGCCGGCATGAATCCGGCCGCCCAGTTCCGCGGACCGTTGACCACCTGAGCGTCGCCATCCTGGAGGACGACAAAGGCAGGGAGGTCACGGCTCTCGCTCCCCAGGCCGTAGGTTGTCCAGGCGCCGAGGGAGGGGCGGCCCCCGAGGACCGAGCCGGTGTTCATCTGGCAGACGCCGCCGGAGTGGTTGAGCCCATCGGAGACGCACGACCGGAGGATGGCGAGATCGTCGACAATGCCGGCGGTGTGGGGGAGCCAGTCGCTGACCCACGCGCCGCAGCGGCCATGCCGGGCCCAGGTCCGGCGATCGGCCAACAGCGGGCTCTCCGCCTCCCCCATCGGAGTGATCACTCGCCCGAAGCTCTCGGGCAAGGGCTGCCCCGCGAGCCTGCGGAGGAGGGGCTTGGGGTCGAACGTATCCAGATGGCTCGGCCCCCCTTCCATGAAGAGGAAGATCACGCTCGTCGCCCGCGCAGCGGCGTGGGGGGGCTTGGCCGCGAGGGGGGCGCTGGTGGCCGCGAGCGCCGCGTCATGCTCGAGCGCCGCAAGCGCCAGCGCTCCGAAGCCGGAGCCGGCGCGGGCCAGCCAGTCCCGCCGCGAGGTCGCGGGGGCATGGTGCGGAAGGCGGTGGTGGCGGGCGAGGCTCGACATGGTGGGGCGCTAGTCGACGTAGAGGAAATCGCTCGAGTTGAGGAGGACATGGCAGAGATCGACGAGGGCCTCGTAGCCGCCGAGATCCTTGACCGGGGCGACCTGGAGCCCGCCGCGGATGAGATCGCGCCCCCGGCCCGCCGTGTCGACGGCGAACCCTGGCGTCTCCTCGAAAGTCCACGCGGCAACGACCGCGTCGCCGGCCGAGCCATGCTCCTGGAGGAGCTCCGCCCGCTGCAGCGCCCGCCGCGACAGACGGACCTCGTCGATCAGGCCGTCCCAGCTGGAATCCCCGCAGCCGCTGCGGCCGCCGAGCGCGAAGGGCTGCGACGTGGCATGGCTGCCGTCGAAACCGTGGGCCACGGTGGTGAGCCTCGCAGCGGCGTCGTTGTCGGAGAGATCGCGGATCTGGAAGTCGACGTGCCGGTCGCCGGCATCGACGACACGCACGGCCACCGCGATTGCGTAGGGGCGCTCGAGGGCGAGGCAGAGGCCGGCATCGATCTCGGCCCGAACGGGAATCTTGGTTTCGCCATCCTTTCGCGCGCCGCGCACCTTCAGACCAAGGCGCCCCGCGGCATCGACATCAAGGCTCCAGCCGGGGGCGTCATCGCTGCCGAAGCCTTGCGAGGCGATTGTCCGCGGTCGCCCTTCGGCCGGAAACGACCGGAGCACGACAGAGGCTTCGAAGGTCAAGTCGTCGGCCGGGAACGGGCCCGCCTCTGGCTTGGCGCTCGACGCGCTGCCGGGGACCGTCAGCAGGGCGTCGGGGCGGGCAGGGTCGATCGTGGCGGCGAGCCCCTCGCATTGCGGCATTGGCTCGGAGAGCGCCACGGAAAAGGTGGAGGCGTCGGCGTCGAGCCGGCTCCGCTGGAGCCCGAGAAACTCGGTGCAGGCATCAATCGTCTCTCTTGATGGCTCGCGGCCGATGACCGTCCGCAGCGCCTCGGCGGCCCGGCTGCGATCGTCTCCGAGCCCGTGCCGGTCGATCCGCAGGGCGAGGGCCCGGGCGCGGGCCAGGAGCCATTCACCGTTGAGGAGGAGGAGGGCCTGCGACGGGGTGGTGGTCGTGTTGCGGCGCGAGCAACTCGCGGAGGCGTCGGGGAAGTCGAAGGCGTCGAGGAGGGGATCGCGGGTGTTGCGCAAAACGGAGACGTAGAGCGCCCGGCGTGGCTTTGCCGGCGGCACCGGCGGACCGGCGGGGGTGGCGTCGAGCTCACCGCTGGCGACGAGCGCCGCATCGCGGACCTGCTCGGCGTCGAGCCGGCGCGCATGGCGTCGCCACAGGAGCCGGGCTTGCGGATCGCGGGTCGCAGCGAGCGTGAATGGCGGGCTCTCGGGGGCATGCGTTGCCCGGCGGAAGGCGCTGCTGGTGAGGATCAGCCGCTCGATCCTCCGCACCGTATAGCCCCCCTCGACGAGATCGGCGGCCAGCCAATCGAGGAGCTGCGGATGGCTCGGCGGCGCACCGAGAATGCCGAAGTCGTTGGCCTCGGAGGCGAGCCCTTCCCCGAAATGCCACTGCCACAGCCGGTTGGCGAGGACGCGCGGCGCGAGGGGATTGGTCGGCGCCGCGATCCAGCGGGCCAGGGCCAGCCGTCGGCCGCTCGACGGCCCGCGCGTCGCCACCGGCTCGATCGGCGGGCAGCCGCCGCCGAGAACCTCCGGGAGACCGGGGGCGATTCCCTCGGGCACCCCCCCCTCCGCCACGACAGCCGCCGGGGTCGACGGCGGACGATCGGCGGCGTGCTCCTTCTCGAAGGCCGCCAGTTCGGACGTGAGGCGCTCGTAGGCGAGCCGGTCGGCCTCGGGGAGCTTTTCCGGCTGGAAGGTCAGCTGTCGGGCGGCGAGCCGCACCCACTGCGCCTCCAGCGCCGTCCGCTCCGCCGCCGGCAGCATCACGAGCCGTTTGATCGGCCGGGGAAAGCGTTGCAGGCCCCCCCAGGCCCCCTCGTCGCGGGCCGAGGCGCGGAGCGCGACCAGCTCGCGCTGGATGCGCCCGACCGTGTCGACCCACGTCTGTTGGCCGGGGAAAAGGGCCTGTGGCTCAGCGACGCCGTCGTCGCGCCACTCGATCGCCGTGAAGAAGGCCCGCAGGCGCTCGTGGTCGGCTTTGAGGATCGGATCGTATTTGTGATCGTGGCAACGGGCGCAGCCGAGGCCCATGGCGAGGAACACGTCGGCGGTCGTCTCGGTCGCGTCGTCGAGGATGTCGGTCCACTGTTTCGGGACGTCGATCTGGTTGTATTCGTAGGGTGCTTGGCGGAGGAATCCGGTGGCGATCGCCCCCCTGGCGTCGTCGGTGAGCTCGTCGCCGGCGAGCTGCGCGATCACGAAGCGGTCGAAGGGGAGGTCGGCCTGGAAGGCGGCGACGACCCAGTCGCGGTAGCGCCAGGCATGGGGCCGGAAGGCGTCCTGGCGGAAGCCATCGCTGTCGGCATACCGGGCCAGATCGAGCCAGTGGCGGGCGAGGTGCTCGGCATGGCGGGGATCGGCGAGGAGTCGGTCGACGAGTCGCTCCCAGGCGGCGGGGTCGGTGTCGGCGACGAAGGCCCGCCCCTCCTCGGCCGACGGCGGCACTCCCACGGTCGTGAAGAAGAGCCGGCGGATGAGCGTGGCCCGATCGGCCTCGGGAACGGCAACGAGCCCCTCGGCCGCCAGCCTGGCGTCGACGAAGCGATCGATCGGATGGCCACTGGCCCCCTCCGGCACCGCAGGCCTGACGAGCGGTCGATAGGCCCACCACCCCCGATCCTCCTCCGTCACGACCATCGGCCGCGGCCGGAGTCTGGGGCCGACGGGGGCGGCGGCATCGCGGGGGGGAAGCCCGGCGGCGAGGAGGTCGGCGGCCGCCTCCGATCCGGTCCAAGGCAGGCCTTCCGCAACCCAGGCTTCCAGCGCCGCGATCTCGCCGTCGGAGAGCCGGTCGCGGTCCGGCGGCATCGCCACCGACTCGTGGCGGACCGCGGCAACCAGCAGGCTCGCGGCCGGATCGCCAGGGACAACCGCCGGCCCCGAATCCCCGCCACGGAGTACGTCGACGAGGCTGTCGAGCCGCAGCCCCCCCTTCGCGGCCTCGTTGCCATGGCACGACTGGCAGTGGGTGGCCAGGAGAGGGCGGATCGTCGTCTCGAAGTGATCGAGGGGCCCGCCGGCCTGGGCGGTGATCGCCAACAGCCACATGAAGCCGGCAGCGATCGACGCGACGACTGGCACCGGGGCGCGAAAGGGGGCGGAGCGTGACAACGCGACGGCTCTCATGGAGTGCATGACCATTCCCCCGTTTCCCCCATCCAGGGCTCACTCGTCAATTGTGGCCTCGACCGCGGGGGGAGGGCAATTGACCTCTCCCCCTTCCGCCCCCGACACTCTTCCGGGCGGGGTAGGGGAGCGAATGAGCATGAAAAAAAGCCTCCTCCGCAGAATCTGTGGGTGACTTCCGCCACAGGTGGATGTCTCAAAAGAAAAACCCCGGGCGCATTCGATTCTTCGAGCGGTTCTGGAGCCGTCTGCTGTGCCGGCGTTTTTTCGACTGGCACCAGCAATTCGCGCCGGCAGCCGCCTAGCCGCACCGGCAGCCGCCTAGCCGCGCCAGCAGCCGCCTAGCCCGCCCCCCCGATTCCATTCCCGCCCGGTTCAAACCGGTCGCTGTTTTGGCGCTGGTGCCGTCGCGGGATCCGGGGGTGTGCCGAGTCGCCGGTGCGGGAAATTGCGCAAAGTGTCTTGCGCATTGCGCCCTGTCCGTTGCGCTTTCTGCGTGTGGTGCGTGCGATGTGGGCTAAAAAACCGGGGGGGAAACCTGATCT
>SIAG01000042.1 GCA_009691925.1 Planctomycetaceae bacterium | reverse complement strand
CGGGCTGGGCGCCGGGGTGGTCAAGATTCCGCTCCCTCCCCCACCCCATGATGAGCGAATAGAAGACCGGCGTGAAGAAGATCCCGAAGGCGGTCACCCCGAGCATCCCCGAGAACACCGCCGTTCCCAGCGCCACGCGCATCTCGGCCCCGGCGCCACGGCCAAGGACGAGCGGGACGACGCCGAGGATGAAGGCCAGGGATGTCATCAGGATCGGCCGCAGCCGCATCCGGGCCGCCGTCACCACCGCCTCGGCAAGTGGCCGGCCGGCGTCCTGCTGCTGCTTGGCGAACTCGACGATCAGGATCGCGTTCTTCGCCGCCAATCCCACGAGGACTACCAGCCCGATCTGCGTGAAGATCGAGTTGTCGAGGCCAGCGATCCACACCCCCGCGATCGCCGCCAGGAGGCACATCGGCACGATGAGGATGATCGCCAGCGGGAGCGACCAGCTCTCGTACTGGGCCGCGAGGACGAGGAACACGAACACCGTCCCAAAGGCGAACACGATGCCCGCCGTGTTGCCGGCGAGGATCTGCTGGAGCGACAGCTCCGTCCAGGCAAACTCCATCCCCGCAGGAAGGATCCCCTGCCCCTCCGGCGGCGGCGAGGCGAGCGCTTCCATGAGGGCGATCGCGTCGCCGGAGCTCATCCCCGGCAACGTCGAGCCGGTGATGTCGGCCGAGGGGAGGAGGTTGAAGTGGTTGACGACCGCCGGGCCGCTAGAGTCGGTGACGGTGACGAGCGTCGAGAGCGGCACCATCTCACCGGCGGAGTTGCGGACCTGGAGCCGGCCGATGTCCTCGCGCCGCATGCGGTAGTCGCGGTCGGCCTGAACGAGCACCGGCCAGTTGCGGCCGAAGGCGGTCCAGTCGTTGACGTAGGCACTGCCGAGATAGATCTGCAGCGCCGCGTTGACCTCCGCCAAGTCGATCCCCTGCGCCTTGACCTTCTCCCGATCGACGTCGACGAAGAACTTCGGCTCGTCGGCCCGGAAACCGGAGAACAGCCCCGTCAGCCCCGGCTGCGCGGCAGCCGCATCGACTAGCGCCGCAGCGGCTGCCTCCAGCCGTTGCGGGCCGGCCGAAGCGCGGTCGAGGACCTGGAGCTTGAAGCCGCCGGCATTGCCGAGGCCGTCGATCGGCGGGGCTCCGAAGGCGACCACCTGCGCCGCGCGGATCTCTGCGAAGCTTTGCCGCAGGGCGCGGAGGATCGAGACTGCCGAGCGCTGTGGATCGACCGCCCGCCGGGCAAACGGCTCGAGAAGGACGAACATCCCGCCGGCGTTGGGCTGGCTGACGTTGGCCAGAAGCGAGTAGCCGGTAACGGAGATCCTGTGGGCCACACCCGGGATCGCCGTCACCCGCTTATCGAGATCGGCCATGACCTCCGCCGTGCGCTCGGCACTCGCCCCCGGAGGGAGCAGCGCCGTGACGAGGAGATAGCCCTTGTCCTGCTGCGGAATGAACCCCACCGGGACGGTCGTGAAGCCGTAATAGGTGAGGGCCATGAGGCCGACATAGAGGGCCATGACGACGATCCCCATCCGCAGGAGCCTCCCCACCACCGCGCCGTAGACGCCGGTGGTGAGTTCGAAAAACAGATTGAAGAGGCGGAAAAAAGCGGCAAGGATCCCGTTGACCCCCCCCGCCCCCCACCAGCCCGCGAGCGCGCCGGCGGCGAACAGCCCGAGCCGCACGCCCCATTGGGCGGCCCATGGCGGCAGCGGCGCCGTCGCCAGCCCGGCCGCCACGAGCCCCCGGGCCTCGAGGAACCAGACGGCAAGGAGGCCGGTCAAAAGCGCGATTCCCGCCGGGGGGAGCGGATCGCGCCGTGCGCCCTCCGCTCCCGCGCCGCCCGCGGCGGCGTTGCCAGGCTGCGGGCCGGCGGATGGGGCGGCGGCGTTGCCGGGGTGATGCGCCTGAAAAAGGAGGACGCAGAGGGCCGGGGAGAGGGTGAGGGAATTGAAGGCCGAGATCACCGTACTCGCAGCGATCGTGAGAGCGAACTGCCGGTAGAACTCGCCACTGATGCCACTGATGAAGGCCGTCGGCACGAACACCGAACTGAGCACCAGCGCGATGGCGATCACCGGCCCGGCCACCTCCGCCATCGCCCGCCGGGCCGCCTCGCGCGCAGGCAACCCCCCCGACAGCCAGCGCTCGACATTCTCCACGACGACGATCGCGTCATCGACGACGATCCCGATGGCGAGCACGAGGCCGAACAGCGAAAGATTATTGAGGGAGAAACCGAACAGCCGCATCGCGGCGAACGTCCCCACCAGCGACACCGGCACGGCGATCATCGGGATGATCGTTGCCCGCCAATCCTGCAGAAAGACGAGGACGACGATGAACACGAGGACCACCGCCTCGAAGAGCGTCTTCCAGACCTCGCGGATGCTCTCGTCGACAAACACCGTCGTGTCGTAGTGAATCGCATACTCGAGCCCCTCTGGAAATCCGCGCTCGAGCAAGGCCATCTCGTGCCGGATCCGCTCGGCGGTGGCCAGGGCATTCGATCCGGGCTGCTGGAAGAGAGCGACGGTGACCCCCTCTTGGCCATCGAGCCGGCTGCCGACGTCGTAACTGCGGGCCCCCAATTCGGCCCGGCCGACGTCGCCGAGGCGAACGATTGAGAGGCCCGTGGTGGCCAGATCATGCCCCGGCCCCGTCCGTCCGACGGCCGCCCCCGAGGCCCCTGCCGGGAGCGGGCCCGAGGCCTTCACGATCACGTTCTCGAAGGCCACCGGATCGGGAAGCCTCCCGGCCGCGGTCACTGGCACCTGGAAGTCGAGGCCGAGGGTGGCCGGTGGCTGGCCGATCCGCCCGGCGGCCACCTGAACATTCTGCTCGCGCAGGGCACGGACGACGTCGGTGGCCGAAAGGCCGCGGCTGGCAAGCTTGCCGGGATCGAGCCACACCCGCAGGGCGTAGTCGCGGGCCCCGAGAAATTGCACGTCCCCGACCCCCTCGATGCGGGCAAGCGCATCTTTCACCTGCAACAGCGCGTAGTTGGAAATGAAGAGCTGATCGAGACGCTCCCCTGGGGAGAAGAGATTGACGCAAAGGAGGATGCTCGGCGACTTCTTCCGCGTCGAAACCCCCTGCCGGCGGGCCTCCTCGGGGAGCTTCGCCAGCGCCACCGCTACCCGATTCTGCGTCAGCACCTGCGCTTGGTCGATGTCGGTGCCGAGGGCGAAGGTGACGTCGATCGAGGCCTGGCCGTCGCCGGTGCTTTTCGACGAGAGATAGAGCATCCCCTCGACGCCGTTGATCTCCTGCTCGATCGGCGTGGTGACCGTCTCGGCGACGACCTCCGCGGCGGCGCCGGGATAGGAGGCGGTGACGGCGATCGTGGGAGGGGTGACATCCGGATACTGCCCCACCGGCATGCCGACCAGCGCCACGCCGCCGACGAGGAGGATCACCACCGAGAGAACGGTGGCGAAAACGGGCCGGTCGATGAAGAACTGCGAGACCATGGGGCGACGATCATTCCCTGGCGGGCGGGGCCGGCTGGGCTTCGACCGGCCGAACGACGGCCCCGTCGCGGGCACGCTGCAGGCCACTGACGATGACCCGGTCGCCCGCAGCGAGCCCCTTCGTCACGACGCGCATCTGGCCGTCGAGCTTGCCGGGGGTGATCTCGCGGATCGTCACCCGGTCGTCGGCACCGACCACAGCGACGGTCCGACGCCCTTGCTCGATGCCGATGGCCCGATCGGGGACGAGGAGCGCCTCGGCCGGATCGCCAAACGGGAGGCGGACCCGGCAGAACATCCCCGGCGCGATCAGCCGATCGGGATTGTCGAGGATCGCCCGGCAGCGGATCGTGCCGGTCGAGGCGCGGACGGCAATGTCGACAAACGCCAGCACGCCACGGCGCGGGAAGCCCTCGTCGGTGACCAGGGCCACGTCGATCGGGATGGCCAGATCGCGGATGTTGCGCCACGACGGCTCCCCCTCCGCAGCATTTGCCTCCGGCCCCCCCTCTCCGCGCCGGTCCTCTCGCCGGTCACGAATCGCCCGTTGGCGGGCCACCAGGAGCGAGCGCTCGTCGGCGAAAAATGTCACATAAACGGGACCGACGCTGACGATCGTTGCCAGGCTGGTGGGAGCCGCCCCACTCCCGACGAGCTCGCCGACGTTCACCGTCCGGGCGCCGATCCGGCCGGCGATCGGTGCTGTCACCCGGCAGAAGCCGAGATCGAGCTCCGCCTGCGCGAGCATTGCCTTGTCTTTTTTCAGCGTCGCGGCGGCCATGTCGCGCTTGGCGGTGATGATCTCGACCTGCTCCTGCGTGACCGCGCCGCGCGGGAGGAGGGCCTGATCGCGGACCAGCTCGCTTTGAAGCTCCAAAAGCTCCGCCTGCTCAGCCTCGATCTCCGCCTCGGCCTGATCGCGGGCGATCCGGTAGCTGCGGTCGTCGATATCGAAGAGCGGATCGCCGACGCTCACGTCCTGACCGTCGGCGAAGTGGACGGCGGTCACGAACCCTCCCACGCGCGGCTTGAGATCGACCGTCTCGACCGCCGTGGCATTGCCTGTGAGCTCGATCGTGTCGGTCACCTCGGCGACGACCGGCCTGGCGACGACGACCTCCGGCGGCGGCGGGGCGACGAGCGGAGGGCTCGAACGTCCGCACCCGGCCAACGCGGCCACGAGGAGAACCAGCAGTGGAACAGCGGGGGCGCGGAGCATGATCACGACGGTTCCCGAGAGCCCGGTCGCACGGAGAAAGCCGCCTCGTTCGCGACGCGCCAGACTGGGAGATTGGAGATGAGGTGATTGTGCCGGCGGGGAAGCCGGTCTGCAACGAACCTGCCCGATGGGGCCTCGTGGAGGTGTCCCAGGCTTCCCCTTCCTCGATTTCGACCATCGGGGAGCCGGCCGCGTGGCTGAGACGACCGATTCGGCCCGGAAGACGAGGGAGCGGCATCCTGGACCACGTCGCCAATATCGTATTCCGCGATAACCGTTCTTGCCCTATCGCAACATGCGATTATGATTGCAGCGGTGAGCGGCCCTTCGCCGATGGAGACGCCATGCGTGTCATCGCCAAGTCTCGGCTCCGGTTCTTTTGGGAGTCGCACAGCGATCGGGCCGACGCCGAAAAATGTCTTGCGGTCTGGTACAAGATCGCATCGAGTGCCCGGTGGGTGAACTTCGCCTCCCTCAAGCAGACCTTTGGATCGGCGGATCGGGTCGGAAATTGTGTGGTGTTCGATGTCGGCAACAACCGCTACCGCCTGATCGGCCGCGTGATCTATCCACGCAGGCTGTACGTCCTTCGAGTGATGGATCACGGGGAATACAGCAGATCGCTGTGGGCCAAGCAGTGCGGGTGCCACAACCCGCCCCCGAAGAAATCCGTCGCTTCCACGAAAGCGGTTCGGCGAGCCAAGCGAACGACTGGCATCCGCGGAAAGAGAGGTGAGCCATGATTGTCAACCATCGACGGGCGGCGATGCCGGACTCGTATTTCGACTTGGTGAAGAAGTTTCCCCTCACTCACATCCGGGACCGCCGGCACTTGGACCAGTCCATCGGGTTGGTCGACGAACTGCTCCAGCAGAATCTCGATCGTGGATCGCAGGAGTATCTCGACGCCCTGAGCGATCTGGTGGCGAGCTTCGAGGATGAACACACGCCGATTCCGGATGCTTCGGAATCGGACGTACTGCGCGAGTTGTGGCGCTCGAGCGGCCACACGCAAATCAAGCTCGCCAAATTGGTCGGCATCTCGCAGTCGACGCTCTCTTCCCTGCTGAGCGGGGATCGGGAGATGACCAAAGGCCACATGGTCGCTTTGGGCCGGTTTTTCAACGTTTCACCTGCGGTCTTTCTGCCATCCTGAACGCCGTCCTGGGTGGGAGTTTCCAAACCCGGGACACTGTCGGCATACGGTGCCCCCGGCGGAATGAACGCAGCGGCGTGACGGCTATCCTTCCGGGGCGGCGAAGCGGCCCGAAAGCCGGCTTGTTCGTGGCGGCCATGGGTGGGAGATTGAGGGTGCTCGAATCGAGATCGCGAGGGCGTCTGCCAGTCGGCCCCGGAACCGATCCCCGAACTGCCCCAGAGGAAGTTTCCATGATCGCCCCCCGCCCTGCCCGCGTGGCGCTTCTTCTGGCCGGATGCCTCGCGTGCGCCATATGGATCGCGCCGCTGCGCAGCGAAGAGCCGCCGGCCATCGATCCGGCGCGGAATCCCGCCGGAGCGCTCGCGGCCGATCTAGGGCCGCTGTGGGAATGCCTCTCTGGTGCCCGCGAGACGTTTGCCGTCGAAGGGACGGTGGCGATCGGCGGCAGCGGCAAGCCGATGAAGGTGGCGATCAAGCTCGAGCGCTTCGACGCCCACGCCTACGACCTCGAACTGACCCACGACGACTACGCCTTGGTGCTGCGGCGGCGCGCCGATGCCACGGCCCTGGCCCTCCCCAAACACAAGATCGTTCACATCGGCCGCGGCGCGACCGATTCGGCCGACCATCTCGATTCCGTCGGCATCGGCGCGCGGCTCGTGTCGTCGGCGACACAGGTCTCGTTTGTCAGCCCTCTTCTCCTCCAGCCCTCGCCGGCGTCGCTGACAGGCCTCTTGGTCGGCCTTCTCGGTGTGAAGCACGACACAAAAGATGCCCGCTGGGAACGTGGCGACGGCTGGCTCGACTTCGACGACGCCGGCCGAAGGATCAGCGCCAATGCCGAGAATGTGGAGCTTGATCTCACCGTCGGGGAGCCGGGCGAGTGCCTCGCCGTCGACGACTTCCCCGGCTATGAGGTGAGCGAGGTGCCGCGCGACGAGATCGAGCGGACGCTCTGCCGCGGCGTTCGCCGAGCCCTCGAGATCGCTCTGCCGGGGGCGGAGCTGACGGCACCGGCGACACTATCCCGCGAGGTGCCGCACGGGAAGCTCGAGTGGGCCGAGGGCCTGCGCGTCGTGACGCTCCATGGGAGCCCAGAGGAGATCGGCAAGGCCCACGGCGAGCTGCTCGCCGTCGAGGCCAACCGCTGTGTCGACTCGGTCCTCCATGTCGTCGGCACGGTGGAGACGATCCGCGGGGGCACGTGGTTTCGCAAGAAGCTCGACGACGCCGCGGCCCGACTCGCCCCCCATATCCCCGAGCGCCATCTCCGTGAGACCGAGGCCCTCGCCGCCTCGCTCCATCTCGATCCGCGGCTTATCGCGGTCGTGAACGTCTTTCCCGAGCTCTTCCACTGCTCCGGCTTTGCAGTCTCCGGGGCGGCGACGACCGACGGCACGCTCTACCACGGCCGCGTCCTCGACTACATGACCGAGATCGGCCTCCAGGACGCCGCCGCGGCGTTCGTCGTGGCCCCGGAGGGGCAGATCCCGTTTGTGACGATCGGGTACGCCGGGTTCATCGGAAGCGTGAGCGGCATGAATGCCCAGGGGATTTCCCTTGGCGAGATGGGGGGCCGTGGCGAGGGGCAGTGGGACGGCGTGCCAATGGCCACGCTCATGCGTCGCGCGATGGAGGAATGCACGACGCTCGACGAAGTCATGAGCCTCTGGACCAACAGCCCGCGAACGTGCGAGTACTACTACGTCCTTGCCGACGGCAAGACGCGGCAGAGCGTCGGCGTGGCGGCGACGCCGGAGCGGATCGAGTTCGTCAAGCCGGGCGAGGGGCACGAGCTCCTCGGCACGGGGATCCCTGATGCGGTCGTCCTCTCCGCCGGCGATCGGCTCCTCTGCCTGCGGGAGCGGGTCAAGGAGCAATTCGGGAAGATCGACGAAGAGGCCGCCATCCATCTCATGGATCGGCCGGTGGCGATGAAGTCGAATCTCCACAACGTTCTCTTCGTGCCGGAAAAGCTCCTCCTCCACGTCGCCCATGCCTCCCACAAGAAGCCCGCGGCGGAATGCCCGAGTGTCCGGCTCGATCTCGCCAAGCTCCTCGAGGCGGTGCCCGGGCTCCGCAGAGCGGCGGCGCCGGCTGAGGATGCGAAGGCGGCGGCCGTGCCTGGGGCCGTGTTCCGGGGCGTCGATACGCTCGCGACGGGGGAGGATCCCAACGAGGATGCGCAGCAGTGCCTCGCCGGGCTGTGCTGGGACTGTGGCACCTTCGACGTCGCGATCGAGAAGGCCGATGGCAACAACGGCGACCTGCGGGTCCGCTTCCCCTCGCCGCTCCCCGCCGGTCCCGATTGCAACCGAGACGTCTGGATGGAGTGGTATCAGGCCCGCGATGCCGAGGGAGAAGTCTGCCGTGGCCCGGCCTGTGTCGTCGTTCATGAGTCGGGGAGCGGGATGACGGTGGGGCGGATCATCGCCCGCGGCCTGTCGGCGCACGGTGTCCATGCCCTCATGGTGCAGATGCCCTACTACGGGGCCCGGCGCCCCAAAGAGGGACGGGCGGGGGCCGACATGCTCGTGCCGGCGGTTCGGCAGGCGGTGGCCGACGTGCGGCGGGCGCGTGATGCCACGGCAGGCCTGCCGCTGGTCGATGCGTCGCGGATCGCCGTCCAGGGAACGAGCCTCGGCGGCTTCGTCACCGCGACCGTCGCCGGCCTCGACGAGGGCTACGACAAGGTCTTCATCCTCTTGGCCGGCGGCGACCTGGTCGGTGTCCTCGAGAAGGGGAAGAAGGATGCCGTGAAGGTCCGCGAGAAGCTCTCCGAGTCGGGGATGACCGAGGAGCAGATCAAGGAGACGCTCCACGCCATCGAGCCGACGCGCCTCGCCCACCGCTACCGCCCCGACCGCACCTGGATCTTCTCCGGGAAGTATGACGACGTCGTCCCGCTCTCCCACTGCCAGCTCCTCGCCGACGCCGGGAATCTCCCGCCGGATCACCACGTGCAGATGGAGGCCAACCACTATTCGGGAATCATCTTCCTGCCGATGGTGATGGCGAGAATCGCCGAGGAAATCCACGGCCGCACGCCGGCCCCGCCGGCTCCCGCTCCCCCGGCCACGACCGCTCGTTGACAGACGCCGAGAACCGGCACAAAGCCGCCAACTGGATCGGCCCGGAACGCGGTAGGGAGAACCGGTTGGTCGGCCGGTGACGCCTAGGATTTGGTCGGCCGGTGACGCCTAGGACTAGTCGGCTCGGGCCGTCGTTGGCGGGAACCCCCGAGTGACTCACATTTAAGATCGTCGTCAGTCCAGTCGCTCTTCGACGCAACGATGAGCCGCCGCGTCGCTTTCATTACCAAGAGGGCATCATGTCACGATCCTATCGCCTGCCGCCTCGTGGTCGCCGCGGAATGCTTTCTGGGCTGGAGCACCTGGAACCGCGAGCCCTGCTAACCGCTGATCTCGGGGCCACGGTTCGGGAACTGGCGTGGGATGGCCAACTCCTTGCCGTGAAGGCTGATGCCTGGATCGTTCGGGCGGATAACGCCTCGTCGGTGGCCGTGCGGCAGGGGTGGAGCACCGCGTCACTCGGCGAAGGCTTCCTATCATTGCAGGCCCCCGCCGCCAGCGTCGCCGATGTCCGCGACTGGGCCGCCGCCACGGCGGGTGTGCGGTATGTCGAACCCGATTTTGTGATCACCACTTCGGCGACCCCAAACGACCCGTCGTACTCCCGTCTCTGGGGGCTCAATAACTCAGGACAGACCGGTGGCGTGGCGGATGCCGACATGGACGTCGCGGAGGCCTGGGAGGTGACCGCCGGCTCGAGGTCAGTCGTCGTCGCGGTCATCGATACCGGCATCGATTACAACCATCCGGATCTCGCGGCCAACATCTGGCGAAATCCGGGAGAGATCGCGGGTGACGGGATCGACAACGACCGCAACGGCTACGCCGACGACGTCCGCGGTTGGGACTTTGCCAACAACGACGCCGATCCGTTCGACGATGAAGGACACGGCACCCACGTGGCCGGCACGATCGGTGCCGTGGGCAACAACGGTGTCGGAATCGTCGGCGTATCGTGGAACGTGTCGCTGATCGCCCTGAAGTTTCTCGGGGCCGACGGCAGCGGCTCGACCAGCGGCGCCATCGCCGCGATCAACTACGCCACGCGGATGCGGCAGTCGTTCGGCGTGAATGTGGTGGCCACCAATAACAGTTGGGGCGGGGGCGGATTCTCGTCTGCCCTCCGTGACGCGATCGCCGCCGGTGGCTCGGCGGGCGTGCTGTGCGTTGCCGCGGCGGGCAACGAGTCGGCGGACAACGACGCCACACCCTCGTACCCGGCCAACTACGCCGGCGACGCCGTGATCTCGGTCGCCGCGACCGATTCATCAAATCGGCTGGCGACGTTTTCCAACTACGGGGTGACGACGGTCGACGTGGCCGCTCCGGGCGTCGGCATCTACTCGACCGTTCCGGGCAACGGCTATGCCTCCTACAGCGGCACCTCGATGGCGACCCCGCACGTGACCGGCACGGTGGCGCTGCTCGCGGCGGCGAATCCCCGGGCGACAGCGGCAGAGCTCCGCACCGCGATCCTCTCCACCACCGTGCCACTGCCCGCCCTCGCGGGCAAGGTGGCGACGGGTGGCCTAGTGAATGCCGCGGCGGCCCTCGCTGCGGTCGGCGGTGGCGGCAGTGAGCCGCCGGCGCAGCCCGCTCCCACGGCCGATGTGATCGATGTCTCGCCCGACCCGCGGACGACCTCCGTGTCGGCGGTGGTGGTGCAGTTCAGCAGGACGGTGTCGGGCTTCGATGTGGCCGACTTGCAACTGACCCTTGACGGCGTGGCGGTCTCGCTGGCCGGCGTCAGCGTCACGACCACCGACTCCAGCCGTTGGACGGTGGGCGGTCTCTCCGCGGCCACCGCATCGGCGGGCACCTATGTGCTCACGGTTGCCGCGACGGAGTCTGGGATTGTTGCGGACGACGATGCCGCCGCGCTGGCCGTCTCGGTAAGCGATACATGGGTCACGCAGGCGGCCAAGCTCACTGATGCCGGCGACACGCTGGCGACGGCGGCGGCGGTCGGCATCTCAGCGGGGGAGGTTCGGCTGGCGGGGCGGATAGGCGACGGCTCCTATGCCGCCCGCGACGTCGATCTCTATAAGGTGGTGCTCGCCGCCGGGCAGACGCTCGTCATCGATGTGGATGCCAGCACGCTGTCGGGTGGATCGACGCTCGACAGTTACGTGAGGCTCTTCAACTCGTCGGGCAAGCAGCTCGCTAGAAACGATGATTCAGGCGGGTCGCTCGATAGCTATCTATCGGTGCGAGTAGTCACCGCCGGCACCTACTACGTCGGCATCTCGGGTTATAGCAACGCTTCCTACTCGCCGACGCGGGCCGGTTCTGGCCGCGACGGCTCGACCGGCGTCTATCAGGTGCGACTGGCCTTTTCCGCGCTGGCCGGCACGGGGGCAAAGATTGCCGGCACCAGAGACCCCGCTGCGGAGGCCGCATTGGCCTCGGCCTTTGCGGCGTACGGGGCCAACTGGGAGGCCGCCCTCCCGGGCACTGCAGGCGTGCGGTTGAGGCGGGCCTAAAGCGCAGATCAGGACCTAACCGGGCTGTCCTTCACCCCTAGTTCAGCGCAAAGCTCGTGCCCGCCGGGAGAATATTCTCTCCAGCGGCCGGAGGAAAGGCCGTCGCCGAACACGCACTGTCTTTGCCGCCAGCAAGAAGCGATGTAGGAGATCAGGTAAAGGCGTGAGATTTGGCCCGCGCGGGTCTGAATGTCAAAACAAATAACAATACTTCTCCACTGGGTCGCCGCGATCGACACCGCCACTTTGAGCGGAAAAGGACTTTAGATGAAACTACACGTCAACTTATCAATCGCCGCTCTGCTGCTAACGTCGCTTGCCGTTTCCGCGACGTTCGCTCAGACTCCGGCGGTTTCGAAGCAACAAGCCGTGAAGAAGTATCCGGAACTGGCAGTTGCTGGCTCGGCACTCAACAAGGCTGTTGTCGCGGAGATCGCCCGCCGCAAGCAGACCAACCCAGATTTTTTTCTCTTCCCAGATTGGCCCATGCGCCTCGCCGACGAGTTAGCGTCCTCCTCGACGCCTGCTGCCACGCCTCCACCTGCTGCCGTAGTGAGACAAAACTCTCGCGATCCGGCGCAACCGCTGGTAGGTGCCATCCGGTGGGACGCATGGACCGGCGGCTGGGTAACGGATGCCATGGAGAAGACGCTCGGCCCCGCCAAATATCAATCACGACTGCCGTGGTTTGCCGACGTCGAGGGCGACGGCAAAGTGAAGATTGATGGCGGTAAACAGAAAATCATGGACGCCGAGATCGCTATGGCCGCCACAGCCGGGCTCGATTACTGGGCCTTCCTTCTCTATCCGGAGAGCGACGTGATGAGCGTCTCGCTGAAGCACTATTTGAAATCACGCCAGCGCAAAGACATCGGCTTTTGCATGATTTTGCATAACGCCCTCAAAGTACCCGACGGTGAGTGGCCGCAGGAATTGACGCGGATGATCAACCTCATCAAGGAGCCCGGCTACGTCACCGTGCTCGACGGTCGTCCTCTCGTCTATGAGTTTGACGCCCGCCCCGATGAGACAGGGCAGAAGCGATTCGACGAGTTCCGTGAGGCGGCCAAAAAGGCAAAGCTCAACCCGTATTGCGTCTTCATGGGCTGGAATCCCGTGCCCGACTGGGCGGCGCAGTCGCCAAAGGGATTTGATGCCGTTTCCCACTACGCCCGCGCCAGCGATCTACCGCCGGATTTTGCCGGTCTGGTTCGCGAGCAGGAGGAATGGATGTGGGGAGGCGCGGCCAAAGACGAGGTGCCCTATATTCCCCTCGTCACCACCGGCTGGAACAAGGAGCCGCGCAAAGACAATCCCGTGTCGTGGGAAGTGGGCCACAGTTATCTGAAACAAACCGTCTTCATCCCCCCGGCGACTGCCGGGGAAATCGCCACGCACCTCCAAAACGCACTTACGTTTGTGAAAGAAAACCCGAGGACCTGTCCCGCGAACGCCATCATCATGTATGCGTGGAACGAGCACGACGAAGGCGGCTGGCTCGTCCCGACGTGGACTCCCGCGGGCAAACCAGACAATTCACGGCTCGACGCGCTCCGCCGCGTGCTGCGCCCGGAAAGCGGTCGGACACAGCGGTAACACGATTCATCACACTGGGGCTCTGCCATACGCCAACCAGAACAACGGAATCTTCGTCGGCTCCTGGGACCACCCAGCGGGCCACTACGCGCGGGATATCAAGATCCACGGGAACCGTATCAGTCACAACGGGCAGGACAGCATTCGCATCCTCGGTGCCCGGGAGATTTTGGTGGAGGGCAACACGGTCTCCGGCTGGGGCTGGGGCAAGAACTGGGACAATCTGGGGGAGTCTCAAGGCATCCGTGTTGCAGACAGCACAAATGTGATCCAACAGAACAACATGGTGTCTCTCACGGTGATCGAACCATCGGAACAATGATGGCGCGGCGGAACGTGTCAATGACTTTGAGACAGCTGCAAAACGCATTGAGTGTCGCGGGGTAGTTTAAGTGTGCGGAGGGTTGTGCGGTTTTCGGGTCGGTTGATCCAGACTTCCGCTGCCGGCGTAAGCGGCCACGAAACGCCCTGATCGAACCGCTGAGGGTGGCGCGCATGAGCGGCGACCAGCACGGAGGCCCGCGTTTCGAGGACTGCCTTGGCCTGGCCAGTATGCACGACGGCCGGTGTCACAAGTCCGATTCAAAAGTGGCAGTGCTCATCGTTGTGAGAGCGAAACAACCCGCGGCAGAAGTCGAGTCCGTGGAAAGTGGCTGGCGAAGCGGTCTCTTGAGTCGAGCCGGTACTCGAGCGTCTTGAACTGGCTCTCGGAAAAGGAGTTGTCGACACTGACATGGGGTCTGCTGTGGGACTTGAGTCACTCCAAGCATGGTGAGCAGTTGCGCTACGGCGTGATCGTATGGCTGCCCCGCGGTCGCTGTGGATCGTGAGTTGATCACGGCCTATGCCCTCCTTGACGAGCGTCTCTTGAATCACTTCTGCGGCGAGATGCTGGGATTCAAGGGCTGGCGAGCATCCATCCCACGACGCACCGGCTGTAGATGTCGAGGATGACGTAGAGGTAGTAGTAGGTCCACTTTGCCGGACTCTAGCAACTTCGTGATGTCCTACGTCTAGACCTGATTGGGCGCCGTAGCAGCCTTGGGCTGTCGGTGCCGGTACGCTGTCGCCCGCGGTACGCCGATGGCGTCGCACGCGACAATTGTCCCCACGGAGGGCGTGAGTTCCTCGACCGCTTTCATGGCTCGCTCACGGAGTCGTTGGGTGGCAGTTCGATCCCCAGGATCTGGTTCAGATTTGGGGAGAGTTTTTCTGGACGTCCAGAATCGCCTCTGTTCGACAAAGCCGTCGGTGAAGGCGTGCGACTTCGGGGGTGAGACGCTGGTTCTCGGCCAAGAGTGGGGCATCCGGCTCGGGCTTCCGGCCTCGCCGCTTGGGCACGAGGCCGGCAAGTCCCGCATCGTCACGCTGCTTTCGCAACAAGATTGGGTGCGACGTCCCCCCGACCACGACCGCTCGTTGACAGACGCCGAGAACCGTGATAACGAGGAGTGTCGGCCGATCGACGCCGCCCTGCCCCCTGCCCAGTCTTCAGCTCCGAGACCCACCGTGACTCCCGAAAGCCCGAACCCGTCCTCCGATCTCTTCGGCGCCCGCCGCACCGTCGAGCAGGTCGAGGAGGGGGACGAACTCGCCCCGAAGTTCGACTCCCACGGGCTGATCCCCTGTGTAACCACCGACTTCACCTCAGGCGAGGTGCTGATGGTGGGAATGATGAACCGGGAGGCGCTCGCCCGCACGATTCAATCAGGAGAGGCCCACTACTGGAGCCGCAGCCGGCAGCAGCTGTGGCACAAGGGGGCGACCAGCGGCCTCGTGCAGAAGGTCGTCGAGATGCGGATCGACGACGACCAGGACTGCGTCTGGCTCCGCGTCGCGATCCCCGGTGGCGCCAGCTGCCACGTCGGCTACCGCTCCTGCTTTTACCGCAAAGTGCCGGTCGGCACGGAGCGGACGACGGGGGCGACGCTCGAGTTTATGGAACATGAGAAGGCCTTCGATCCAAAGGCTATCTACGGCGATGCACCCAACCCGACACAGCTGTAATACGGCGAGTCTGTTCAGCGTCGCCGTCGAGGGTTCCGCGTGGTTTTCTCAACTCCTCCTAAATCGTCGCGTCCCCCCACCGCCTCTTGGTTCAGCAGGAGCCTCGCTGCAGCAGGAGCCGTGAGCCTTGGCCCGAAACCCGGCGCCGCGATGATGGCGATCTGCCAGTCGGTGAATCTCGGCCCGACCGCGGCGCAGGTCAACGTCGTCACCTACCTCCACCTCCTCAATCTCCTCCAATCGCTCGGCGGCGGTGTTCATGTCCGCAGCCCGCGGCACAACCTCCCCTACACGCTGAAAAAGCTCGGGTGGTATCCGCGGGCACGGTGGCTGGCAGCGCCTGCCGACTTCTTTCAATGGCCGATCGAGGTCCGGGATTCAAGCGCCAAGCCCGTCCGCCGTGCAGCGCGTCGCTGGCACGTTCACTACGACTACGGCCCGAGACTGGTGCTCGACGAGCAGGATTTTGTGGTTCCCT
>SIAG01000041.1 GCA_009691925.1 Planctomycetaceae bacterium | reverse complement strand
GAGGGGGTGATCGTGGCCCTCGCCCGGCACCGTGGCCATCTCTGCCTCAACGGCCTGGCGACCTTGTCACCCACGGCCGCGGACACCCTCGCCACACGCCGCGGGAAGGCAAGCCTCCACGGGCTGACGTCCCTGAATTACCAGTCCCTGCAAAGCCTGTTTCGCCTTGGCGACCAAACGGGGGTCGATCTTCCCGACTGGATTCCGACTGGTCCGCGCAGCGGTCTGGCCCCGGAGCCGGCCCATGGTCGCGGGGAAGGGAGGGTCATGACGCCCCTTCTCCCCCCCGCCTTCGCGCTGGTAACCATCGATTGACCGCGCGGCTCGGCCAGGCGGCGGAGGCCGTTTAGACGTGCAGCGCTGCGGTCGCCGCGCGGGCCGGATTGCGCCCCAGTGCCTCACGGACCGGCCCGGTGAGAAATTCGTCGACCTGCGCCGACGCCCGCCCCGCGAGCCCCTGCGATTCCATCGCGGCCTCGAGGTCGACCGCCACGAAGAGCGGATCGGCGGCGAGCCTTTCCGCGAGGTCATTCGGCTTTCCCTCGCGGATTGCCGCCGTCGTCGCGTGGCTATGAACGCGGAAAGCCTCGTGGAGCGCCTGGCGGTCGCCTCCGGCTTTCGTCCCCGCCATCAGGATCCGTTCCGCGGCGAGGAAGGGGAGATAGTTCTCCAGATTCCGGCGGATCGCCCCGGGGATGACGACGAGCCCACGGGCGATGTTCGCGTAGAGGACAAGCTGGGCGTCGGTGGCGAGGAAGGCCTGCGGGAGCACGAGCCGACGCGGGGCCGAATCGTCGAGCGTCCGCTCGAACCACTGCGTGGCTGCGGTCTGCCCGGCCGTCACGGCCAGGCCCATGACGAACCTGCCGAGGCCGCACATCCGCTCGGCACGCATCGGATTGCGCTTGTAGGGCATCGCCGAGGAGCCGACCTGATCCTGCTCGAAGGGCTCCTCGAGCTCCCCCGAGGCGGCCGCCAGCCGGAGATCGTTGCCCGCCTTGTGGGTCGATTCGGCGATCCCGGCAAGGCCCGCCACGATCTGCGAATCGATCTTCCGGGTGTAGGTCTGGCCGGTGACGTCGTAGGAGGCGTTGAATCCGAGCTTCCGCGACACCACCTCGTCAAGCGCCCGCACTCGGGCGTGATCGCCGTCGAAGAGCTCGAGGAAGCTCGCCTGGGTGCCGGTCGTCCCCTTCGCCCCGCGGGCCCGGAGGAGTTGGCGACGGTGGACGAGCTCCTCGAGATCGATGAGCAGATCGTGGATCCACAGGCAGATTCGCTTGCCGATCGTCGTCGGCTGCGCCGGCTGGAGGTGGGTCAGCCCGAGGCAGACGATGTCCTTCGTCTCGGCCGCCTTGGCTGCGAGCGCCTCAATCACCCCGGCCAGCCGGGCGGCGATCAGATCGAGCGAATCGCGCATCAGCATCAAGTCGGTGTTGTCGGTGACGAAGGCGCTCGTGGCCCCGAGATGGAGGATCGGGCGGGCCAGCGGCGCCGCATCGCCGTAGGTGTGGAGGTGGGCAAAGACGTCGTGCCGCATCTGCTTCTCATACGCCGCCGCTTTGGCGAAGTCGACCGGCTCGAGATTGGCGCGCAGTTGCGCCAGCTGCGCCGGCGTGATCGGCAGACCGAGCTCGGCCTCGGCCTCGGCCAGGGCCAGCCATACCTGCCGCCAGGTGCGGTAGCGGCTGCGGTCGCTCCACAGCCTCGCCATCTCGGCGGAGGCGTAGCGGGTCGCCAGCGGATTTTCCCACACGTCTCGGGGCGCATCCTGGTGTCGATCCACGTTCACGTTCACGTCCGCGTTCTCCTCGTCCCGGGGTTTGTCGCCGTGGCCGACCGGGCTCCCGATCCGCCCGTCGCCGCAGCCCTGCCGGCCGGGGTGTCGATCCCCGGCGCCTGTCGGGCCATCATGCAGATCAGGCGTTCCAGGGCCAGCCGCGCTCGCAGGCCGCGGGAAGCATCCCCCTTGAGCGATCGGTCGAGATCGGCCAGCCGCTGCGGAAGCTGGCGGGCGCGACGGCCGCCGAGTTGCTGGAGCGCCTCGCGGGCCTGTCCAAGCGCCTTGGGCCACGCCGCCACGCCGGCCGACTTGAGCGCCTCGTCGAAGCTGCCGGGGCGCCCCGCGCCGGGGGGCAGGCCAAGGAGTCGGGCGGCGGAGGCGAGGCGCCGCAGGCTCGTCGCGGCTTGCGCAAACAGCGCGATCGGGTTCTCGCCGCTGGCGAGGAGATCGGCGAGCGCCGCCAGGGCCTCCGGGGCATTCCCGGCCGCGGCGGCATCGATCATCCCCCACGCCGATCGCTCCTGGGGGCTCCCCACGAGGTCGTCGACGGCCTCGGGGGGAATCGGCTTCCCCCCCTTGCCCTGGGCTCCGGCGAGCCGCTGCACCGCCTGATCGATCTGACCGAGCTCATTATTGAGGCGCTCGAGCAGGCGCTGCGCAGTGGCGGCCTCGAGCGCACAGCCGTGACGGGATTTGGCCCAGTGGCGCACCCAGGCGGCGAGATCGACCTTCGCTGGCACGGCCAAGTCGATGACCGCGCCCTGGGCAGCGAGCGACTTCGCCAGCCGGGTCGTGGCGGGAAAGGTCTTGACGTCGAGGATCACCAGCCCGCGATGGCCGCGGGGGGCGGCGACGATGGTCTCGAGCATCGCCCGGCACTTGGTCACGAACGGATCGGCCGAGCGCACCACCGCCACGCGCGTTGCTCCGGCAAACATCGGTACCGTGGCCGCTTCATCGAAGATGTCGCGCGGATCCTCGATCGCCTCCCCGTCGAACTCGCGCCAGGCCCAGGATCGATCGGCCTCGTCGGGCACCATGTGCCGTCGAATCAGCCCGAGGAGTTCACCGGCGAGGAACGGCTCATCGCCGACCAGCGCGATGACGGCCGCCGGCGGTGGCGACCAGTTATCGGGGGCGCGGAGGATTTCCAGGGCGGAGCGGGATTCGGCCACAAAGGAGCGCCTCGGAGGACGCCGGACCGGGAGACACGACACGGCCCCGAATTCGGCAGCCGTGCAGTCTAACGATCCGTGGAAAAAGTCTTCCCTGCCGCGTTCCGTTGCGACGTCAGGGGGAGCCCGCCTACGGCAGGATCTTGACCCCACCGAGCTTACCGACAACGCGCGACATCGCCACGATGACAGGCTCCGGCGTCGTGCCGCGGCCGATGTTCCCCGCCGCGTCACTCGCCTCGACCCGAATGAAGACCCGGGCCGGCGTGCCCCGCTCGGGCTGCCAGCGGTATTCCCCCTGGGCCTCCAACCCTTCGGCGATCGTGCCCCACGGCCCATCGGCATTGGGAGACTGGATCAAGCGGACGCTCTTCGGCACGAGGATCTGATCGCGGGCGGCCCAGCGGATCAGCACGCCCCCCGGCTCGGTATCTTTCAAGCGCGTCGCCTCGACGATCTCCACCTGCGGGGGCTCGTCGTCGATGCCGATCCACCCCTCCGGCATCTCGCCCGAGCGCGGGCCCCCGCCGGCGTCAGGCAGGTCGGGGACGATCTCGAGACGGAATCCATACAGCCCGGCGGCGGGGAGCGTGACGTCGATCGGACTCTGGCCGTCGTCATCGACGGCGCTGCGCTGCCAGGTGACGCCGCCGTCGCTGGTGCTCCATAGCTCCACGCGCACCGGGACGGTGTCGGGGCGGTCGGATTGCATCTCGTAGTCCCAGGTGAATCTCCGGGAGCGGACGATCTGCAGCGGGCGGCCGCGGTATTCGGTGGGGAGGGCACGCGCCGCGGGCCCCGCTGCGGCCGATTCGATCGCCGGTTTGGCCGGCGCCAGCGGGGCAGGCGCCGGGTCGACCTCCGGCCGGCCACCGGCATTCGGAAGCGGGCCGCGGCTCCCCGTGCCAACCGGACGGGCGAGCACGCTGCGGCTCTGGCCGGCTTCCGGAGAAGGGGGGAGCGACGCCACCGGACCGTCGACGGCCCAGCGCCCCGACGGGTCGGCTGCCCATCCCCCGGGGGGCGCGGTGGCCACCTCGGTCGAGGCGGCGGGCTGGCTGTCGGCGGGCAGGGCAGGGGGGGGCGCTGAAACCACCGCGGAGGAAGACTGCCCGGGCAATGCCGGGACACCAATCTCCGCCGCGAGCGCCCCCTGTTCGACACCGGGGTCGGCCCCCTCCATCGTGAACTGCTTCACGGTCCGGTGCCCGGCCGCATCGCTGACCGCAATCCGCACGGTGAGCGCCTCGACCTTCTCACCGGCCCACCAGATCTCTTCGCCGATCAGATGAGCCGGCGATTCGCGGGAGAGGACCGCCTCGGCGGCGATCTTCTTCCAGGTCGGCTCCGCCTTTGTCTGGTATTCCACCACCATCTTCGGGAGGTCGAGCGTGTCGTCGGCGGCGGCGTAGCGGCAGACGACCTCGCCGTCGGCACCGCGCCATACCCGGGCCGAGACGCGCGGGGCGGCCGCATCGACGAGGACGCGCATGTCGGGCCCCTCGCCCCCGCGCTGCCTCCCCTTGGCATCCACCGCCCGAAGTCGAAACCAATACTCCCCGTCGCTCGCGGCCCTGTAAACGATCGACCCCGCCTCCGGCCCCGCCTCGCCGGCCTGCTCCCAGGTCGCCCCGAGATCCTTCGACGCCTGGAGGAGAACCCGCGCGGCGGCATGATCGGCCTGCTGCGACGGCGCCACCTTGAAGGGGATCGCGAACGCCGTGTTTGACGTGCGGACCAGATCGGGGAGCCGGGGAGCCGGGGGGAGATCCTCGCCCCGCACCAGCCCCGTGATCCCTGCGAGAACGACGATCATCGTCGCCGCCAGCCTGCGGCAGCCGATGGCTCCAGGCCCCGTTGCGGCGGCGAACTCACGAAAGTGTTGGCTAGTCGACCCCATGCCGGTGCCATCGTCCACACCGCGACGGAACGTCCCGATTTTCGGGAACGACGGGAAAAGTCCCCCCAGGTTCTCCGCCACCGACCGGAGGTGAGGCAGACTCGGCAAGCCGGAGAGCCTGGGAGATCGGCCCTTTTCCTGCTAGACCCGGCAAGCGTCAGACTGCCATACTCTTCGCCGGGCCAACGCCATCGTGGCGGGATCCACCCCGGGCCGAATCCCCCGTTCCCCTCCACCCCCGTGTTTTCCCCTGAAACTTCGCTCCGCGACCTCGCCGGCCTGGCAGCAATCCTCGTCGGCGGCCTTCTCGCCCTGATTGTCGCCCTCGGGGCGCTCCAGACCTGGGTCCGCCGGGCCCAGCAGGATCAGCCGGAGTCCGGTCGTGGCGATTGGGAAAACACTCTGGCCGGGTACAAAAATCTCCGCGATCAAGGTGTTTTGAGCGAGGAAGAATACCGAAAAATAAGAACGCTCGTCGAACCGCACGTGCAGATCAGCGACGCCGGTGGCGTCTGGCCGCCAGCCGGGCCGCTCCCACGGAAGGGGAACGGCGGCTGACGCCTTACCCTCCGCGACCGATTCACTCCCAACCGCAGTCTGAAAAGGGAATCACCGACATGCCATCAGGGAAGGACGTCAACAACCTCGGTCGCCGCGGGGCGGGTGGAACGACGAAGAAGAACGCGTTCTGTTCATTCTGCCGCAAGAGCTACCGGGACGTGGGCCCATTGGTGGAGGGCCCCGGGGACGTCTACATCTGCGGCGAGTGCATCGAGCTGTGCCAGTCGATCCTCGACCAAGAGAAGAAGCGCCGCGGCACGAGCAAGCAACTCTTCACCTCGATCCCGACGCCGCGTGAACTCGTCGGCCACCTCGACGAATACGTCATCGGGCAAGAGCACGCCAAGCGGGTGCTCGCCGTCGCCGTCCATAGCCACTACAAGCGGCTGACGCTCGGGAGCGACGGCTCCGACGTCGAGGTCGAGAAGTCGAACATCCTCCTTCTCGGCCCCACCGGCTGCGGCAAGACGCTCCTTGCTCGGACCCTCGCCCGGGTCCTGAACGTGCCGTTCGCGATCGGTGACGCGACGACGCTCACCGAGGCCGGCTATGTCGGCGAGGACGTCGAGAATCTCCTTCTCAAGCTCCTCAATGCCGCCGACTTCGACATCGAGGCCGCCCAGCGCGGCGTGCTCTATATCGACGAGATCGACAAGATCGGCAAAACGAGCCAAAACGTCTCGATCACTCGCGACGTCTCCGGCGAGGGAGTGCAGCAGGCGCTCCTCAAGATGCTCGAGGGGACCGTCGCCAACGTTCCGCCCCAGGGGGGGCGCAAGCACCCCGAGCAGCAGTACATCCAGATCGACACCTCGAACATCCTCTTCATCTGTGGCGGGACGTTCGTGGGGATCGACAAGATCATCGGCAAACGGCTCGGGAAGCGGACGATCGGCTTCGGGCAACCGAGCGGGCACAAGGGAGAAGCGACCCTCGCCGAGCTCCTCCCGCAAGTCGATTCCGACGACATCCTCGAGTTTGGCCTGATCCCCGAGCTCGTCGGCCGCCTTCCGGTGATCTCGTCGCTCAAGCCCCTCGACGAGGGGACGCTTGTGAAGGTGCTGAAAGAACCGAAGAACGCACTGGTGAAGCAGTATCAGAAGCTGTTCGGGATGGAGAACTGCCAGCTCGAGTTCACCGACAACGCCCTCTCCTCGATCGCCCGTCGGGCGATGCGGAAGGAAACGGGTGCCCGCGGCCTGCGGTCGATCATCGAGGACGTGATGCTCGACGTGATGTTCGATCTCCCGGATCACTCCGGCAGCTCGTACGTGATCACGGAGCGGAACGTCGACGACAAGGAACCGGTCGTGCCGGCGCGCGAATCGGCCCGACACAAGTCGGCCTGACGCGTGCCCGGCTTGGTCGACATCTGAAGCCAGGCCCACACGGGCGATCCGGAAGCGACGTTTGGGCCAAGGATCGGCAAAGCCCAGAGGGCTAGCAGGCTGTCTGGTGATCCGTCGGCGGGGCCGGCAAAAGTTTCGTCGTTCCTCGGCCGACCTCGTCACTCCTCAAGCGTTCGCCGATCCCCGCCTCGCCCGAGCGCTGGTATTGAGGAGCACACCGCACCGCTCAGGCGTTGGCAGCGCCGGCAAGCCGGATGAGGGCCGCGATCCCGCGGTCGAGCGTCCGGTCGGAGACGGTGTAGGCAATGCGGAAGTGGGTGTCGGCAGCGCCGAACACGCTCCCCGGCACCACAATCAGCTTCTCCTGTTCCGCTGCCGCCTCGGCAAATCGCTTCCCCGATCCACCGGGCGCCTCGGGGTAGAGATAGAAAGCGCCCCCGGGCTTCACGAAGCGGTAGTGGCCAGCGATCCCCGCCATGAGCTTGTCGCGCTTCCGCTTGCACTCGGCGAGGGGGATGTCCATCGGGGCGTCGAGGGCGGCAACCGCCCCCCACTGCCCGGCCTGCGGCGCACAGACGAAGGTGTACTGCTGGAGCATCGTGCAGGCATCGATGATCTCGGCAGGCCCGTGGACCCACCCCACCCGCCAGCCGGTCATCGCATGCGATTTCGAGAAGCCGTCGATGACAACGACGCGGTCGCTGTGGGCCGCGGGGGAATGGAACGGCTCGTCGTAGCTGTACGACCGGTAGAGCTCGTCGCTGATGAGCGTCACCTCGGCCCGCTCTGCGAGCACGGCGAGATCGCGCACCGTGTCGAGCGGGGCGACGAAACCGGTCGGATTTGACGGCGTGTTCAGCAGGATCGCCTTGGTCCGCGGCGTGATTGCGGCCGCCACCTGCTCGACGTCGATCCGGAACGACGGCGAGGTGTCGACGATCACGCACGTGCCGCCGAGGAATTCAACGAGCGGCCGATACATCACGAACGCCGGCTCGAAGAGGATCACCTCGTCACCGGGATCGATCAGCGTCATGAGGACGAGGACGAGGGCGCCGCTGGATCCGCTCGTGACGCACAGCTTCCGTTCGGGGTCCCCCAACTCGCCGCGAACGGCCCCCTCGAGCCGTTCGCGGAGTTGCGGGATCCCCTGCGTCTGCGTGTAGCCGCTCTTCCCGGCATCGATGGCGGCCTTGGCCGCCTCACAGGCCGCCGCCGGCATGGCGAAATCGGGCTGGCCGATCGCCAGGTTGATCGGGTCGTCGAGCTTCGCGGCGAGGTCGAACGCCTTGCGGATTCCTGAGGAATCGAAGGCGCTGGCCCGCTGCGAGATGAGCGCACGCCGCACGGAGGCCGGGGTGCTCACTTGGCGTCCTTGAAGAGTTTGCCGAGCTCCTCACCGAGCTTCTCGCCGCGGACATCCATCGTCACAACCTTGCCGTTGCGTCCGACGAGGATCACGGTGGGGATGCCGGTGATGCCGTAATAGGAAGCCAGCGGGTGCTGCCACCCCTGTCCCTGGGGCTCCTCGTAGAGGATCGTCCAGGGAATCTCCTTCTCCTTCAGGAACGTCTCGAGCGCGTCGCGGTCGGTGTCGAGGCTGATGCCGACGACCTCGAACCCCTTGTCGTGATACTTCTCATAGGCCGCGAGGACGTTCGGCATCTCGGCGATGCACGGGCCACACCAGGTGGCCCAGAAGTCGACGAGCACGACCTTCCCGGCGAGCGACTTCTGGTCGAACGGCTGGCCATCGAGGCTCGTGCCGCTGATCTCCATCTCGTTGCCGATCAGCGAGAGGCGGCGGAGCATGCCGGCGAATCCCTCCCCCATCGCCTGGATCTGCGGATTGCTGCTCTTCGCAAACGCCCCGCCGAAGGTGGCGTAGGCCTTCCCGGCCACCGCGGTGCCCCCCGGCATGTGCTCGAGGGCGCCGGCGAACTGCATCGCCAGCTGGGCAGACTGCGCGTCATCCGGGGCTTTCTCAAGGACCGCCCCGATCCGGGGGACAAGGGCTTCGGCCGCTTCCAGGTCCTGGGTCTGGAGAGCCTTCTTGGCGTCGCCCACCAGCAGCATCCGTTCCCCCTCGGCGGCGAGCTCCGCATCCCCGCCGGCGGCGAGCTCCTTGGCGAACTCCGCCACCGCGGCCTCGGCCTCGCGGTCGCCGATCTGCGTGAGGAGCATCAGGCTCTGGAGCTTCATCCGCGAGGCCGTCAGGCGGGCCTCATCCTTCGGCCCGGCTTGAGCGAGGATCTTGTCGGCCACGGTCACCGACGTCAGGGCGACCTTGCGGAGGAACGCCTCGGCCTGCTGCCGCGACGTCGGCTTGAAGTTCGTCTTGTGGAGCTTGTCGATGTAGGCGAGCAGTTCCTCGGGCGAACCATCCGGGATCTCGTCGATCTCGGGGAGGCCGGCGTCGGCCCCCTTCTTGGCGGCGGAGGGATCGGCGATGTCGTCAACGACCACTTGAGCCGGCAGGCTCCCGCAGGTCGAAAGACCGATGGCCGCGGCGCAGAGGAGCGCCGCGCCGGCGCGACGGGAACGGGCCAGCGGAAAGAACATGAAAACCTCGCGGGGATTCGCTCCCGTGGGGAGCAGGAGGGAGTCGGCCAAAAAACGATGCAGTCGATCGTAGCGGCGTCAGGCCTGACGGGGCAATCCGTCCCCGCGTGCCCCCTGGAGACGGCGCTCGTTGGACGTGTGGCGGCGGTCGGCAAGACGACCGTCAGCCCCCTTTTTTCCCGGGGAATCCCGCCGCGAAAGCAGGCCCGCTCGAGGATCCCGAGGATCCCGAGGCCCGCCGCTGAAATCCCCGCGACGCTGCCGGCTGGATCAGTGGACGATCGTGCGGAACCGCACGAAGCCCGCTTGGCCCGGAGCGAGCGTCCCCTTGAAGGTCCAGGAGAGGAGCGTGGCGCCGTCGTCCCCCTGGGAGGTGGAGATCGCTGCCGGGAGATTCGACACCGGGCTCCCTTCGATCACCGCCAGGCGCCCGGGAACGGCATCGACGAGCGTGATATCGGTGAGCGGACGGTCGCCGGAGTTCAGCAGGAAGATCGTGAAGTCGAGCTCTTCGCCGGGGCGGGCGGTGTCGCTGCCGGCCCGCTTGCAGAGGGTCAGCTCGCAGCGGCCCGGAGACTCGAGGCGGAGCGTGGCCACGCCATGATCGACGGCGAGCACGTCGGCGGCCTCGCCGTTGACGGTCACCTGGGCCCCCGACACGCACATCCAGGCCAGCGGCACGTCGATCTTCCGCGCCAAGCGCGGAGCCTGGACGTTGTCGACCTTCTCGGCGGGGAGGTCGAAGGCGACGGCGACCGGACCGTCAACCCCTTCCTTGAGCACCGGCGGCACCACCTTGTCGACGGCCAGAACGGGGATCCGGTCCTCAACGGCAATGCCCTGCTGGGCCAGTCGGGCGGCGACGATGTGGATCTGCTGGGTCTTGTCGTGCACCGACTGGCCGACCGATCCGGCCGCGGCGATGGTGTCGAGCGCCAGCCCCTTCGGCCCCGTCGGGACCGCATCCTCGAAGGGACGGATGACCCGGCGGACCGACGAGAAGCGCGGCGCGTAGACGCAGGTGCAGTTGGAGGCGACGACGCGGCTCTCCGCTTCCAGACAGGCTTCGTCCTCCGCCGCAGGGCCCGGCCGATCGGCCCGGTAGCGGGCCACGGTGTCGCCGGAAGTGATGTTGCCCAGACGCGTCCGGCCCCGGGGCACGGCTGGCTTGCCGTGGTCGCCGCCGTCACAGACCAGACACGGCCCGATCACCGGAATGGCGATCGTGGGCACAATCGGGGTGCCGCAACCTGCCTGGCATTCCCCCCCCTGGCAGCCGGCAGCGGCGTGGGGCGCGAGGATCCGACAGGCGTGGAGCCGGCAGCGTGGCCAACCGCACCCGCCCCTCGGGCTGTCCGGCCCGGCGTACGGCTGGCAGTCGGGCCCCTGACACCGGCCGCCGGCGACTGCGGCGACGGGGAAGGCCGCGGCCGGGCCGGCTTGGCCGAGACGGGGAAGGGGAGGGGAGGGGAGATCGAGCCCGGTACGCTGGACTTCGCCATCGCGGATCGTCGGCAGGGCAGAGGAACGCTCGGAGGGTTCGGCGGCGGCCGTGGTACTTTCCACCGGCAGCAGGGGGACAGGGTCGACTGCGTCGGCCGCGACGGCGGACGAGGCGGCGACGGCCGGAAGGGGAGCAAGGGCGGAGACCGGTGCAGTCAGCGACATCGACCGGCACGACGCCAGAAGGACAGCGCCGGCGGCGACGGCCAGCCAACGGACGGTCTGACCGGGACGGCGGGCAGGCGGGGACGACCTCATGGCACCATTCCCGGGGCGGGCAGGCGATTGCCCAGGATGATCTCGGCGACCGGGGCCCCGAGCGTGGCGGCGACGTCACGCGGATCGTCGCACGGGCGGACGTCGAACCAGTTCGCGGCGGAGATGTCGGCGGTGTCCGGATCGCAGTCCATGTAGACGATCCGCTCGACATGGGCCCCCTCGAGGGCCATGACGAGGTCGTTCTCATCGAGCACCAGCTCGACCGGGAAGCGACGGTCCATGCCCGGAGGGGTGGCGAGGCGGGCGAGGATGCGGACGGTGGGATAGACCTCGAGCCCCTCGTAGTCGCGGATGCCACCGAGCCGCAGACGGTAGGTGCTCCCCACGAGGAGCGCCGTGCGGAACGGGGCCTCGGCGGGAGGCGACCAGCCGGCGAAGGTTTCGACGGAGACCGTCATCCCCTTCGGCCCCTGGATCGCGACCGGCTGCAGGGCTGCAGCCAGCGAGGCTTCCGGAAAGGGACCGGCCTGCGGGTGTCCTTGGGCGCCAATCGCTCCCGGCAAGAGTTGGCTGGCGAGTGTCTCCATCCGCTCCCCCGTCTCCGCGTCGCCGCCCTGCAACGGCAACGCGAATCCGGTCAAGCAGGCGGTCGCCAGCAGCCCTCGGACAACCCGCAGCACGGTCCCTGACCGGACAGCCCCCCGGGACATCGTCCCGACAGGGTTCCACCGCGTCGTCCTGCCGGCCGTGCATCCGGTGAAGCGGTGGGTGTTCATGGAAATCCGAATCGGAAGAGGAAGGAAACGTCAGACTCTTCGACACTTCGGGCCGCAGCGGGCATCCCCGCCCCCCGTCAGCAGCCCAAAAAGGCGGCTGACGATCCCCGCATGGGTCCCCCGACGACCTTCCCTGGATCGGTCAGGCGACCGATCCAGGGGTGGGTCGACGTGAGGTCAGGGGATGAAGTCTTCTGGGGCCGGCGGGCACTCTCCGGCGGCGGTGTCGGGATCGGGGCCACCGTTGCCGACGAACCGGAGACGATCCTCGTCGGGCTGCCGGAGGCGGATGTTCGGTACGTCCGTACGCTCCGCGATGTAGGCCCGGTGGGCCGGCTTGGGATAGCTCAAGCCCGGATTCTGCTGGACATGGATCTTGACTTCGCTCGTCGGCCCCGGGATGTGGTGCTTGGTGTGGTTGGTGATCGAGTGCTTCCGCAGACCAGCCGGGACCCCCAGCGGGATGTGGGCCGGGCCGGGGAGGCCGATCGGCGTGCCGGTGATCGGATAGCCGTACGTCGGCGCCGTCATGCCGGCGAGGAACGCCGGCGGCAAGTGCGACGGATCACCGCCACAGGGCATTCCCAGCGGCATCGGATTGGCCGCCGAGGCTCCCGGCATGCCGACTCCACCATCACCGGCCAGGGCCCCAGCCCCCCTGCCGGGCGACTGCAGATCCTTGTTGCCGATGCGGATGATCGCCAGGATCGACCCGCGGCGATCGGCCTCGACGACCGGGTCGCACCCGGGATCCAGACGCGTGCTGACGAGCGTTTCCACGCCGGCGACCGCCAGTTCCTGGTACTCCGGGTCGGGAAGATAGACGACCTTCGTCACGAAGTTGCCACTGGTGACCTGATCGAGATCCTCGTCGGTGAGCTGGAACGGGATCGCGTTGTGAGCGAGAAAGGCGTCGGTCCGCGGGGTGACTGGAGCGACTTCGAGCGTCGGATAGAGCTCCAGCCCTTCCTGGCCGGGGATGTTGGTGAGCTTGAGCCGGTAGATCGCCCCCTGGGTGAAGTCGTAGCGCCCGGGCGTCACCAGCGGTTCGGAGTCGAAGCCCCCGAACTGACTGACATCCCAGTGGACCTGCATCCCGTCGGGGCCGATGAAGCCGATCTGTGAGGCCGGGGCGTTCAGCCCGTAGCCTGGCCCCCCCATCCCGCCATCGGACATGCCGTTGGCGGCGAACATTTCCTCGTAGCCGACCGGGGAAATCACCCCCGGGCCCGGCCCCTCCACGCCCGGACCGGGATGCTGGAGCATCGCCGCCGGCGGAAGGACATTGGTATGCGGCGTGGCCACCGGGCGGATCTGGGCCAGTCCCGTAAACGGAGAGTTCGCCGGGATGTGGCAGCCGGTCAGCGTGGCTGCCAGCGACAAGCCGACGAAACCCTGCAGATGTCGTTTCACCATCGGATCACCTCCTCTAGCCTGCGGACTATTTGGCCGCATGTCCCGGTCGATCGGGGAAGCCCCTGTGCGGATCGCTGTTGGTCGTGTCTGGTGCCCCACCCAAGGCGGGAATCGCCGTGGGCAAGGCCGGGGGGCTTCCGTACACTCGCGCCCCGCGGTATCCGTCACCGGACCACCAGCAGACGTCACCACCCGCCCCACATGATTCGTCCTCCGCGGGACCGATTCTTTGGCAAAACCCTCAAAGTCGTGACGACCGCAACAACCGACACCCGCCGCAGACCCCCAGGTTTCCGCCAGCCTCCCCCGCTGTGGATGACGGTCCCGGCATGCCTGGGAATCTGGGTGGTTGTGGGGCTTCCCGTCACCGGCCAGCCCCCGGTGGGGAGCGTCTACCAGCGCTCGGCACCGGCACCGGCCGAGACGGCCCCGGCGCCCGCCGGCGATCCTCTAGCCACCTCCCCCACCTCCCCCACCTCCCCCACCTCCCCCACCTCATCCCCCCCAGCGCCCCAGTCAGCGGCGTCAGAATCCGCCGCCGAGCAGGCGGGACGGGCGGAACGGGTCGTGGCCGCTGCCCTCGCCGGGCTCTCCCGGGCGCCCTCTCTTTCGGCCCGCGTCCGGCACCTCGTGCGCTTCAACGACATGGTCCTGAAGGGGAGCGGGCGCTACGTCCAGTCGGGGGTCGGGGAGGACCAGCGCTACCGGTACGAATACCGGCTCTCCGCCACCGATGAGGAGTTTGAGATCCTCGACGTCTGCGACGGGATCTTCGCCTGGAACTTCCGCCGCATCGGCCAGAATCCCCCCCAAGTGGAGCGGATCGACGTCCGCCGGATCCGCGAGCGCCTCGACACGCTCGGCATCTCCCACCGTCAGGACCAATCGGCCTACCTTGGCGGCATCCAGCGCCACCTCGGGCTGCTCCGCCAATACTTTCACTTCGCGTCAATCACGCCAGCGGCGATCGACGATCTCCCGGTGTGGCGGATCGAGGGGACGTGGGACCGCGACACGCTCGCCTGGATCGTCAAGGAGAAGGCGGAGGCCATCAAGAGCGAGGCGGGCGTCGCACCCAACGAGCTCCCCGACGGCATGCCCTATAGCGTCCGGCTCTCGATCAGCAAACGGGAGCTGTTCCCCGTGCGCGTCGAATGGCTGGCCGTGCCTGGCCGGCGGCCGACCCCGCCGGCTCCGCTCCAGGTGATCGCGATGATGGAGCTGTACGACGTCCGCATCGGCGAGCCGGTCGACGTGTCGGCGTTCGTCTACAAGCCGGCCACGGAGGGGCTGAGCGACATCACCGACGGCTACCTGCCGCAGGTCCAGCCGCTGCGGCAGTGACGGCCGGTCACCCTCCGCCGATCCAGCCCGCCGCGACGAGCCGGACGGCGGCGTCGATCGCCGCCTCCATGCTCGTCGGATCGGCGGCGCCGCGACCGACGATGTCAAACGCGGTGCCGTGCGCGACGCTCGTGCGCACGATCGGTAATCCGAGCGTGATGTTCACCGCCCGGTGCATCCCCATGAGCTTGACCGCGATGTGCCCCTGATCGTGGTACTGGGCCACGATCCCGTCGAAGGCCCCGTAGGCGGCCCGCAGAAAGAGCGTGTCGGCGGGGAAGGGCCCGTCGGTATCGATCCCGGCAGCCCGCAGCGCGGCGACGGCCGGGACGATGATCCGCCCCTCCTCGTCGCCGAACAGCCCCCCCTCGCCGCCGTGGGGATTGAGGGCCGCCACACCGATCCTCGGGCGCCTCCCGAGAAGCGCTGCCAGAAGTGGGGCCAGTCGCTCCCCGGCGGCGACGATCCCCGCCGTGGAAAGTCGGCCGAGGGCGGTGGCGAGCGCCTCGTGGAGCGTCACATGGACGACCCCCAGCCCCCGCCCCCCCGGAATCGTCCCGACCGCCGGCGCTCCCGACAGCGGAGGGAGCCAGAGCATCATCGACGCGGCGGCGGCAGGGAGCCCACAGGCCCGCGCCAGCCATTCGGTGTGACCGGGGAGCTCGTGCCCGGCCGCATGGAGCGCTGCTTTGTGGAGCGGGCCGGTGACGAGGGCGGCATGGCGACCGGCATCCCGCACGATCCGGAACGCCAACTCCAGCGCCCCCACGGCCGCCCGACCGCCGGCCGCCGAGATCCGTCCCCGCGGCACCTCCTCCCCGCTGCCCCCTGGGTCGATGGCCAGGACGGTTCCGGCGGTCGAGGGGCGCGGATCATCCACCGCCACCCGCTCCACAGCCAGCCGCGGCAGCGCCGGCACGCAGCGGAGCACTTCGTCGAGGAGCTC